>JBLMXO010000091.1:0-3229 GCA_050257815.1 Actinomycetota bacterium | reverse complement strand
TTCGCCTGCAACGCCATGCCGAACCTTGCCGGCACCGGTGGCTTAACCGCGATGGACATCCCGCACAACACGAGCTGGGAGATCAAATAGCCCCTCGGGGCTTAGCCCCCCTTGTCTCCCTGGCAGGCCGGGTGCCGTCCGGCCGTTAGAGCCCGGCGCTAGAGCCGGGCTCCTTTTCGCGTGTGGTAGTGGCGCACTGACTGTATTCCGGTGATGTCGGCTGCTGGCACCTGGCGAACATTGAAGAAGTCTCGTCTAGCGTCGGCTTCCATGTTCACAGAGGCAAACTTCA
The DNA here is from genome assembly GCA_050257815.1 of Actinomycetota bacterium. Classification (GTDB taxonomy): domain Bacteria; phylum Pseudomonadota; class Alphaproteobacteria; order Rhizobiales; family Methyloligellaceae; genus Methyloceanibacter. The sequence goes on along the minus strand of JBLMXO010000091.1, from coordinate 2,937 downwards.
CTGCCCCTTGCAAAGGGGAGGCGGCTGCGGGGGCGGCGCCGGATGATCCTTCTTGTATTGAGCTAGGATCGGCTCGAGGGTCTCTTTCGGCCAGAATTTCGGGGAGCCGATCTGTCTCAAGCAGGAGGCGTTCCAATATAGACCTGCGCGCGACGGCGACCGGCCGGCCTTCACTGCCTGCGCTACGGCGTCGATGTCGTGTGACTCGGGATAAATGTAAAGCGTCGTCGGCTTGTCCTTCAGCATCGGGATGATCTGCCCGGCGTCAGAGGCCGTCCAACTGGTGCAACCGTTGCTGCGGCCGCCGGCGTAATTCACCAGCGTCCCAAATGGAACGTAACCGTCTTCATTCGCGTACGGGCTGTCTGGCGCCTTTCGCAGACATACCTTCCTCAACAATTCTGCTGGATGCCCGCCGATCGCGCGTGGCCTAGCGTTGGCAGCATCGCCTTCGCCGTCGAACTGCACGAACGAGCGACTAAAAGGCACGTATTTTCCCGCTGAATTGCGGTAGTACCCCTTGAAGGAGGTGATCGTCTCCTCGGTCACATAGGGACCGCCCGTCGTCAGTTTGGAATCCATCGCATTGCTGAAGTTCTTGGCACACTGGATTCCATTGGCGAAATTCGCGATGCCTTGCAGATTGCGACCACCGCCATGCCCCGCTGGAATCGCCCGAAATGACTGGTCGGCTTCGCAGATAACGTAAAATCGGCGATCGAATCCGCCGGGACGCGTGGCATCCATGGCGAAGTAGCAGGGGTTCTGAACCGCCCCTTCGCTCAACTTTTTCAGATAAAGCGCGCGCGCCCTCTGCAAAACCACGTGTGAGATTTGACCTTCGCCGTCGCCGATATGGGCCCGGAGCCAGGCCGGAATGTCCTGCGTCTGCTCAGCGGCAAAAGGCCGAGGTGAACCCGACAAGGCGATGAGGCCGACGGTGGCGAAACTTAGAAGGAGCAGTTTCAGCTTCAACGTATCAATGCCCCCTATCGATGCGTTTTGTGGTTGGCTCGATGTCGCTACGACAGTCGCGTTAGTTGTCTCGCGCCATGACCCCCCGAATCCGCGCCGTCAGCGTCGCGCGAAGCTGCCAGCACGCAGCATATGATGGCTGATAGCCGTAGCAGCCGAAAGAGGAAATTGTAAGGAAATCCTCTTTGTCGTCACGCGCTAATGGGCGCCGCCGAATTTCAGCGCGATGGCGGCGCCGACGGCCATCACCGCGAACGAGATGAGAGCCATTACCCAGACCGGTGGCGAGGCCGCATGAATCGCCGATCCGCTTGAGGCAGCCATATCCATCTTCTCTTTCATGCCAAGCATGTCCTTCATCCCGGCCATCGTGTGAGCCTGACCCGCGGGCCGTACCGTCATCATGCCATGTTTCAGGTGGTGGGCCACGAGCCACCAATTCATCGGAAAGGCGATAAGTGCACCGAACATCAGCGCGAGCGACATGCGGAACCAGAACAAGGGCTGCGACGGATCGTGAGCGGCCGGCGTTGCGGCGGAAGCAAGCGCAGCGACAGGCATCATGCCGCCCATCAGGCAATTCATGGAGAGCAGCTCGGAAGTGAAGGTGCCCTTGAGCGAGCGCGCGTAAGAGCCGAACATCTCGCCCATGAACAGCGCCTGGAAGATAGTCCAGCCGAAGGCGAAGCCGAGCACATATTCGAGCACCATGTCAGCTGCCATGGGCAGGGCGACCAGCGCACCGATCACCGCGCCGACGAGAATGCCGATGCCGTCGCCCGCCACGCAGTGCATGGTCGAGCCGAGAGCTTGGCGCCAGCGGGCCGCCACGTATTGCTCGTGCAGGCCGGGCAGAGGCTCGCGGCAGCCAAGCACGTAAAGAAAGGCGCCAATGGGACCGGAATAGAGAGTGAAGAGCACGAAGGCCCATTTCATCACCGGGTGCTCGGGAGTCGAGCGGATGTCGATGGCGACGAACGCGACCGAGAGCGCCGTCAGCAGGAACCACAACAGCATTGCGCCATTGATGAGCATTGCCTGCGCTCCCATGAGTGAAGGGGACGGGACGAGGGTCCCTCAGCAGCGTGTCACCGCGAGGCAATCGAGTATGCACTGATCGAGTGTCACGTTGCCTCTGGTCTTTGCGCACTTATCTTGGCAAATGGGGTAACAGGGGTGACTCTCGACGGAATTGCTGGGCGTTGACCCGTCGCTCTCCGACTTCTTCTCACAATGCTTCTCGTGGTGGCCCTTCTTGCAGCAGGGAGGGGCCGAACAGGACGTTGCGGGCGCAAAGTAGTCGCACACGAAGACCCGCTCGCCGTGCTTTTTCTTTATCTTCAGAACGAGGCTGGGCGATGCGGCTGAAAAGCCCTCGCGCGTGGAACCTGGAAACCAAGGGCTCGCACTCCCGGCGAGATCGAAGCCTATCTGGACGGCCGCAATCAAACCCAAAGCCAAGACAGGGTGAAGCCCGCGTTTGCGCATTTTGTACCCGTTGTCACGTGGCTTTCGCGGGAGCGGCAGGAGGAAGAACTGGCGCGCGCGATTTGCGCCAGCGCCACAACGCATAGCCGACTGCCGCGGCAAGCAGGATCAACGCGCCCCCGATCAGAGGCCGGTACGCAAGCCAAGCGAAGGCGATAACGAGAATGCTCAAGGGGACGGCAAGCACGAGGGCGACGAGACCCACCGCGCCCCGCACCACGCCGCCAAGGAGCGGGATGGCCGCTGCCAGAGTAGATAGCGGCGCGAGGAACACGGCGAACCCCACATACATCACGAGCATGCCGACGCCGCGCAAGATCCAGGTCAGCAGAGCTTCGGCCTTGCGCTTGGTCTCGATCATCTCGGCGGAGGGGTGATCGCCCACCTCGGCAAGCTCGAGTTGATAGCCGTTCTTGGTTGTGAATACCGCGAAGCTGGCGCCGCTTTGCATCGCCATGACCGAGATCGTGGTGC
>JBLMXO010000090.1:0-5153 GCA_050257815.1 Actinomycetota bacterium | reverse complement strand
GCAGGCCCGGCGTGTTGGGCGAAGAGATGTTGACGGTGAGGTAGCTCGCCACCATGCCCATGCGCTCGATGCCAGAGACATAGTCGGCGACGCGGTCGGGGCTGTCGCGTCCGGCACCGATGTTCACGCCGACGATGCCCGCCGGGCGCGGCTTGAGCCTCCTAAGCGCCGCCTCTTGGCCGCCATTGTTGAAGCCGAGCCGGTTGATGATGGCGCAATCGGCACCCGAGCGAAACAGACGCGGGAGCGGATTGCCAGCCTGCTGCTTGGGCGTCAGCGTGCCGACCTCGACAAAGCCAAATCCCATGGCGAGAAGTTCGCGTGGCACGCGTGCATTCTTGTCGAAGCCCGCTGCCATGCCGAGCGGATTGGGAAAATCGAGACCGAAGAGGCGCTGCGCGAGCCGGGTATCATCAGGCTCGCTGGCGCGGGGATAAAGTCCAAGCTCGAGCGACTTGACGGCGAGGTCATGCGCCTGCTCGGGATCGAGAGCGAGAAGAAGAGCCTGGCCGAGACCGAACAGACCATTCACAGCAGGACACGCGGCGGCAGGCGATGCCGTCCGTCACTCCCAAGCTGGAGCGGCTCCTCCCAGAGGAGTGCATCGAGCTTGAGCGGGCCATAGAGATGGGGGAACAGGGCGCCTCCTCGCGACGGCTCCCATTGCAGGTGCTCGCCTAACCGTTCGGTGGCAACCGCGAGCAGGACGAGGTCGTCCCACCCGGCAAAATGCCTGGCAAGCGTTCCTTCGAGTTGATCGGCCGCGGAGAAATGAATGTAGCCGTCGTGGACATCCGCCGCCGAGCCATAGAAGCGGCCCTCGGCCTTCGCCTTGGCGAGGTCGACGCGGCTCAGAACCTTGTAGATGGTGCCGTCCATGCGTCTTTCGTACTTATCCCCGCTGGCTCGGGGGAACAAGACGAGCAGAAACCCCGCATTGCCGTTGGACAAGTGCGGCAGAAATAAGTCATAATTCCTATTATTGGGTATAAATTCCGATTCGGTGGTCCCGCTCGGAGCTGAGGGCCTTTTGCCCGTGAACAGGCTCACCCATGCCAAGGTCTGGTCGGCGATCGATGCGCTCGCGCGTCGTTATAACCTGTCGGCCTCGGGGCTTGCCAAGCGGGCCGGTCTCGACCCCACCTCCTTCAATAAATCGAAGCGCGTGACCGGCGAGGGGCGCCCGCGCTGGCCGACCACCGAGAGCATCGCCAAAGGTGCTCGAGGCGACTGGCGCTTCCTTCGAGGACTTCACCGCCCTCGTCACGGCTGAGCCCCGCGGCGGAGGCGCGCGAGCACAGCCCATCCCTCTGATCGGGCTGACGCAGGCCGGCGCTGGCGGGTTCTTCGATGATGGCGGCTTCCCCGTTGGCCAAGGCTGGGACCAGATCCGCTTTCCGCGCGTCGACGACGAGAACGCCTACGCGCTCGAGGTGACGGGCGACAGTATGCAGCCACTTTACCGTGACGGGGATATCCTTATCGTTTCGCCCAATTCGGCGCCCCGCAAAGGCGACCGTGTGGTGCTGCGCACGACCGACGGCGAGGTGATGGCCAAGATCCTTGTACGGCGCACGGCAAAGACGGTCGAACTTGCCTCGTTCAACCCCGCGCATCCGAACTTGACCTTTCCCGTCGACCGCATCGACTGGATGGCCCGCATCGTGTGGGCGAGCCAGTAGAGGGAAACAAGAAATGTGATCATCGGGCCTCAGAAAGGCCCGAACTTTTGTGTTCCATAGGCGTTCCGGGAACCAATTTCCGATTGGCGGATTCTGGGCATGGCCCTTGCCTCTCGCGTCCTCTCAATCCTGCTCGGGATTGCGGTCATGGCTCTTCTGCTGTGGCCGATCAACATCCCGCTAGGGTTTGGCCAAGCGTGGTGGGCTAAAGACATCGCCGCGAACCGAAAGACCCCGGAGCCCAAGGCGGAGCCGCCGGCATCATCGCTCATTGCCGCCATGCCCGGGGTCCAACCGCCGGCCGCCATTCCAGCACAAGCCCAGCCTACCATGCAGGCCGACGCGACCCCGGCGATGCAGCCCGGTGCGGCCGCCCCCGGGAAGGCGCAAGACGAGAAAGTCGCCGCCCTGCAGAAGGACAAGGCGGCGCCCGAAGCCTCACCATCCCCGACCAAGCTCTACTACAAGGTGCGCGTGCTCGATGCCGGCACGATCCAATCCGGCGCCATCGTCATAACGCTCGCCGACATCACGGCGCGTGACGCCAAGGCGACTTGCAAAGATGCCAAAGGGCGGACTTGGCGGTGCGGCGAGGCTGGACGCGTGGCTCTCATGAGGTTGATCCGCACCCGTGCCATCAGTTGCGTGCTGCCGCAGGGCGGCGAGCAGAACGCCTTCGCGGCGCGCTGCAGCGTGGCGGGAACCGACCTCTCCACTTGGGTCGTCCGCGAAGGCTGGGCCAACCCGAACGACCGGGCTGAGAAGGCGCTCGCCGACGCCGTGGACGCCGCCAAGAAGGACAAGGCGGGGATTTGGCGAGGGCCAAACTGACCCTCCCCTTTGTCATTCCGCGCGAAACCCGCTAATCCAGTAGGGTTCACCCATCAGGCTCGGGAGCGACAGAGGTGTCGGTATGAGGCGCGCTGCGACGGCTCTTGCCATTCTCTTGTTTGCGTCGTCGTCAGGCCTTGCCGAGGACCCGTTTCAGCCGACCGCCTCGGAGCGTGCGACCATCGACAACTGCCTCAAGCGCACTGAAGACGAAGCGGTGCTCAAGCAAGCGAGCGAGTGCATCGGTCTCATCGCCGATCCGTGCGCCGACAAGGATACGGCGACCGCCGTCGCCTGCCAGGAGCGTGAGACCCGTATCTGGGATGATCTGCTCAACAAGGCTTTCCAGGATGCTCGCTCACATCTCGACTCGGCAACGGGCGGAGCGTTGAAGGATGCGCAACGCGCCTGGATCGCATTCCGCGATGCGAAATGCCTCGTCTCGGAGAAGGAATATGGAGAGGGCACCATGGCCACGGTCCTGGTCGCCGATTGCAAGCTCACCGAGACAGGACGAAGGGCGATCGAGATGCAAGCGATCGCGACCGAAGCCGACGCCACGATCTTTGCGCCACGATGATGCAGCCGCTCACAATTCTGATCGCACTGCTTGCGCTCAACGCAACACCCGCGCTCGCCCAGGACGATGAGCCCACGGCAGCAGAGCGCAAGACTATCGCCGACTGCCTCGACAAGAGCGGTAGCGCCGACGAGGTCAAGACGATGAGCGACTGCATCGGCCTCGTCGCCGACCCCTGCCCTGAGGCCCCTGGCGCCAACACCATGACCATCGTCTCCTGCCAGATTCGCGAGCAGAAGATCTGGGACGGCTACCTCAACGACTGGTATGGCGAGGCGCTTAAGCGGCTCAGGGACGAGCCGAACGCTGCGGCCGCGTTAAAGGAGGCGCAGCGCGCCTGGATTCAGTACCGCGACGCGAAATGCGATTATTGGGAGAAGCGCTACGAGGGGGGCACCTTCGCCTCGGTCGCGACCGGAAACTGCATGCGCGTGTCCACGGGACAACGCGCGATCGAGATGCGCGTCATCCTCGACGATCTCGACCATTAGGCTTGGAAAGCTAAGACGCGGAACGGGCGGGGGCGCGTTCCGCGTCTCGCAAATGAGAACGCCGCCAAAGGGAGAAGGCGGCGCGGCACATAGATTATGGATTCTCGCAGACGACCTTGAGGTCGATATTGGCCTCTTCCCAGCTCGGATAAGCCTGCTTGCCGACCTGCTCGCCAAGCTGGTCCTCGCTCACCACGTTCTTCTCGACCACGCGGCAGTTCTGGTTCTTGTCCTTGATGATGACGAACTGGCTCGCGTCGGCGGCCATTGCCGTGCCGGCAAAGCCGAGAACGACGGCGGCAGTCAAAACATATTTCAAGCTCATGGGGTCCTCCTCGTTTGGATGCCCACGGAATAACCTTAAACCTCTAAAACGTGCTGAACCGGGTTCGCGCAAAATGCGACTAAATTTGGTGATTTGCACGATCAATCGTAAAGCGATCAGGAGAGCGCGGACTCGGGCTCTTTGATCTCGTCGGTGACGACGGCAAACTCGGCGAGAGTGTGCGGACCGAAAGAGGTGGTGATGGCGACATCGGTGGCATCGCGGCCGCGAGCGATGAGGACGCGGCCGATGCGCGGCGTGTTGTGGCGGGCATCGAAGGTGTACCAGCCGTCGCCGATATAGGCCTCGAACCAGGCGCTGAAATCCATCGGCGACGGGTCGGGCGGCACGCCGATATCACCAAGATAGCCGGTGCAATAGCGCGCTGGGATATTCATGCAGCGGCAGAGCGTGACGGCGAGATGGGCGAAGTCGCGGCACACGCCTTTGCGCTCGACGAAAGTATCGTAAGCAGTGCGCGTCACGTCGGCATGCGGATAGCCGAAGGCGATATGCTCGTGCACGAAATCGACGATTGACTGAACCAGAGTCCAACCTTGCGGAATCTTGTCGAAGGTCGACCAGGCGAAATTGGACAAGCGGTCCGTCTCGCAATAGCGGCTGCCGAGAAGATAGACGAGTGTGTCGACGGGAAGCGTCTCGAGTGGGGTCTGCGTCGCGTATGGCGCCACATCGTCCGGCTCACCGCTGTCCATGACGCGAAAATCGGCAGAGAGAGTGATGCGCCCGGCAGGGGCGCGGATCACGTGGCAGATATTGCCGTAACGGTCGGTGTATTCGGTGACCGGCACGTGAGGCTCGATGCGTATGTGATCAGGCGTGATGAGGTCTCCCCGTCGGCTCGGGTGGACGCTCAAGGTCAGGATCATCGGCGTTGGCTGCGGGCAGTCATAGGCGATGCGGTAACCTGCCCGAATTTTAATCATTCACGGCCTCTCTGCCCGCGTTCAGCCCAAGATCCGGCGGCGTTCATCGCCAACGTGCTGCCACGCAGAATATTTCCAGCAACACTCATGCCAACGGACGCGATTGGATTGTCAGCCCGCGGTGACGAGCTCGCCGGCAAGGGCCTTGGCGATCAGTGCGCGCGTCTCCGCGATGCCATAGAGCTCGACAAATGAGCCGAAACGGGGGCCTTGCGTCTGGCCGAGCAGAACCTCGTAGAGGGCGGCAAACCAGTCGCGCAGCGGCTCGAAGCCATGCTCCTTGCCCACGGCGTAGAC
>JBLMXO010000089.1:0-2524 GCA_050257815.1 Actinomycetota bacterium | reverse complement strand
CGTCGAGGAAGAGCCAATGCGGCTTTTGTAGAAGTGCGCGCGCAATCGAAAGCCGCTGCTGCTCGCCGCCCGAGAGCTTGTCGGCCCAATAGGCGGTCACATCGAGCTGGTCGCGGAAATCACCGAGCCCGACCGCCTCGATCACATCCTCGATTTGCTGTTGCGAGAAGGAGGTTTCGGGGCCTGGATAGGCGAGTGCCCCGCGCAGTGTGCCGAGCGGGATATAGGGGCGCTGCGGCAAAACCAGCACGCTCTCGCCCTTGGGGATGCGGATCGAGCCGGCGCCAAACGGCCACACGCCGCCGAGTGCACGGAACAGGCTCGTCTTGCCCGAGCCTGATGGCCCGGTGACGAGGACGCGGTCGCCCGGCTCGACCTTGAAGCCGTTGAGGCGCACGATCTCCTCGCCGCTGGGAAGTCCGACCGCTAGCTCCTCGACATGGAGCCCGCTTCCTCCATCGGCGATGAACTCGACCCGCGGTGCTGTCTTGTCGAGCCCCTCGGCCCAATCGATCGAGGCCTCGAAGCCGGCAAGCCGGTCGAGCACCGCCTTCCAGTCGGCAATGCTCGAATAAGCGGTGACGAAGAAGGAGAGCGCGCTCTGCACCTGACCGAATGCAGAGGAGATCTGCATCAACCCGCCGAGGGTAAGGGCACCGAAGAAATAGACCGGGCTCACCACTAGAAAGGGAAAGATGATGGCGACCTGTGAATAGCCGGCGGTGAGGAACGTGAGCCGCTTGGTCCGCTGCATGATGCCGTACCAGTTCGACACCACGCGCGCGAAGCGATCGCGCAGGCGCTCTTCCTCTGCCCCTTCGCCGGAGAGCAGCGTCACTTGCTCGGCGTTCTCGCGCAGCCGCACCAGCGAAAAGCGGAAATCGGCCTCATATCGCTGTTGATCGAAATTGAGCTTCACCAGCGGACGGCCGACGAGGTGCGTCACCCAGGTTCCGATGACCGCGTAGATCAGTGCCGCCCACACGAGATAGCCGGGAATGTCGTAGCTCGCCGAGCCGATCATCAGCGGGCTCTTGGCCGACAGATTCCACAGGATCACTACGAAAGACGCGAGCGTGACGATCGAGCCGAGCAGCGAGATGCCGATGTCGAGCGTCGTGTTGATGAACATGCGGATGTCGTCGGCGATGCGCTGGTCGGGGTTGTCGGCCTGATCGCCCTTGAGCCGCATGCGGTAATGTGTGCCCTGGCCGAGCCACCGGCCAAGATATTCGCCGGTCAGCCAGCGCCGCCAGCGGATCTGCAACCATTGCTGGAGATAGAGCTGATAGACGGCGGTGACGATGAAGGCCGCCGCGAGCACCGTGAACACGCCGAACTGGTAGATGAACGTATTCCAGTCCTTGTTCTGGAGCGCGTTGTAAAAGGTGTTGTACCAGGCGTTGAACTTCACGTTCAGCCAGACCTGGAACAGCTGAAGCGCAATCACGGAGAGGAGCAGGATGCGTCCCGGCCAGCGGTCCTCACCCTTGAAATAGGGCACCGCGATGCGGGTGAAATTTCGCGTCGTGTTGCGGAAATTCGCCATTCTGGGACGGCTCCAAACGTCGGGTTCGGCGCTGCAAGGGCCATGCCCCGGCAGGGCTGACGATAAGGCCAAAGCCGAGTCGGGGGAAAATTACGATTCGGTAAGGCTTACGCGAGCGGAACGTCCGCCGCAAACAGCAAAAGGGGCGGCTACCGGCCGCCCCTTTCCCATTTAAGTTTGGCCGTTTTTGGCCGAAAGCAAGGACTACATCATGTCCATGCCGCCCATGCCGCCACCGCCCGGCATGTGCACGTGCTCGTCCTTCTTCTTTGGCGCCTCGGCCACGCCCGCCTCGGTCGTAACGAGGAGGCCGGCGACCGAAGCCGCATCCTGGAGCGCGGTCCGGACCACCTTGGCGGGGTCGATGATGCCTTTGGCGATCAGGTCGACATAAGTGTCGTTCTGCGCATCGTAGCCGTAGGACGGAGACTTCTGCTCGAGCACCTTGCCGACCACGATCGAGCCCTCGACGCCCGCGTTCTCGGCGATTTGCCGGATCGGGGCCTGGAGCGCGCGGCGCACGATGTTGATGCCGGCCTCCTGATCATCATTGTCGCCCTTGGTCTTGAGCGCCTTGGAAGCCCACAGCAGCGCCACGCCACCACCCGGCACGATGCCCTCCTCGACAGCCGCGCGGGTCGCGTTCAGCGCATCGTCGACGCGGTCCTTCTTCTCCTTCACTTCGACCTCGGTCGCACCGCCCACCTTGATCACGGCGACGCCGCCGGCGAGCTTGGCCAACCGCTCCTGCAGCTTCTCGCGGTCATAGTCTGAGGTCGTGTCCTCGATCTGCTGCTTGATCTGGCCGATACGCGCCTCGATGTCGGGCTTCTTGCCGGCGCCGTTGACGATGGTGGTGTCGTCCTTGGTGATGACCACCTTCTTCGCCTTGCCGAGCATCTGCACGGTGACGTTCTCGAGCTTGATGCCGAGATCCTCCGAGATCATCTCGCCGCCGGTCAGGATGGCGATGTC
>JBLMXO010000088.1:0-6006 GCA_050257815.1 Actinomycetota bacterium | reverse complement strand
GAAGCGACCGAGCGCCGCACGTGACACCACGGCGCAAGACATCGCGTAATAACTCGAAATAAACAGATAAAGAACAACGGTCCGTAGCAAGGATCGAGCGGGCGCGTTGCGCCCTTAATTTTTCGCGGAGACATTGATGTTCGGGCTAAGCAAGATTCGCCTCGTCGAAATCGGCGTTGCGATTCTGCTCACGCTTGCTGCGCTGATCTTCGTCGGTCTCACGGTTTGGGCGGCAGAGACCGGCCGTATCAGCGTGGCCAATGCCTGGGCTGGTCCGGTGCCGGGGGAGGACGGAAGCATCGCCGCCTACATGACCATCGCCAACCGCGGCCGCGAGGCCGATGTGCTCAAGCGCGTGCACACGAAGCGGGGGAAATCGGTGCAGATGACCCAAGCGACGATCAACGCCGACGGTGTCATGCAGATGCGCGCGGTCGAAGGTGGGCTTCCCATCGAGGCAGGCGCTTCGCTCGTGTTCGAGCCTGGGGGCACGCAACTCTTGTTGAAGGGTCTGAGCGGCACTTTCGACGCCAGCGAGCAGCTTCTGCTCACGCTCGAGTTCGATCGCGCGGGCCCGGTCGATGTCCTCGTGCCGGTCAGCGTCGCGGGTCCCAAGGTCGCGCGGGTGACGACGGAGATCCCGCGGAGCCGCTAGCGGCAGCGCGGATAAAGTGCCGCGAGCTCACGCCCGTGAAGAAAGATGAGGTTTTGCTTCAGACCGCCGTGGCGCCTGATCCAGGCCTGGACCGAGCGCGGATAGGACGCCATCACGGCTTTGGTTGCCTCGCGTGAGCGATAGCTGTGGCCTTCCTGATCGATGATCGCAGGGGCGTGAAAGCCGAGGACTGCCCTCGGTGTGACGCAGATGCGGTTGCGCGGAATGGTGCTCAGCACGAGGGTGCAGGCCGATAGGCATGGTCCGTCGATGACGACGCGCTCACCTGAGCGCCGCACCCGGGAAAAGAGCTCGAGATAATTGCCGACCACGCCGCCAGAACTCGACTCGATGCGGACTTCAGCGAAAGCGGGCGTCACAAGAATCGCTATTAAGAAGAGGACGAATGGGAGACGACGCAAGGGGAACCTCACCGGACGAAGCTTGATCCTAGCGTCCTTTGTAGCCTGCAAGACGGCAGAAATGCAGCACCCTCGTCTTCGACTTGACCAGGGGCTCGCTCACGACGCCAACATCGGTGACCTCGGTGAATGACCCAAGGACGCTGCGCGGGCAACGCTTGAGCGACACAAACAGCACCGGCTCTGGCGCACCAGAGGTGTAGGCCCGCGTCATCTCGTAATGATCGGCCGGAGTGGGTCCTGACGGCCAGACATAAGGCGGCACTTTGGAATCGCGGAGATAATAGAGAAGCTCGGCCGCCATTTCGCGCGAGTCAACGAGGAGCGCTCCGTAATGGTCTTCGTTGAGTTTTGTGCGCACCGCATCTGCTACGCCGTGCCAGCCCACGACCTGTGACAGGAACTGGACGCGCTCGAACAGCGACCATTGCCGCGCGAAGGCAGGCGCGATGGCTAGCAGCACGGCGATGACGAGATGCAGGACTAGCGAGATCGCGAACAGGATCTTGCGGTTGAGCTCGATCATCGCGGCAGTGACGAGAATGGTCGCTGCGGGATAGGCGGTCGCCGACCAATTGCCATGTGCGCGCGAAAGAATTGCCTGCACCGTCAGGATGGCGAGAACCGGAAGCGAGAAAGAGAGGAGCAGCGTCTTCCTCGGGTCTTGCGGTTCCGCGATCTCGCGCCAGGCTGTGCGCACCAGCACCAGCATCAGAATCGGGCCGAACACGCCGAACTGCACGACTATGTATTCGAGGAGTTGGAGCGGATGAACGTAAGGATACTGCCAGCCGATATTCGCACCGGTGTGCTTCACCGTTGGGAAGCCGTGCTCTGCGTTCCAGATGATGTTCGGCGCGAACACAGCGAGCGCGGTAAGGGCCGCGACGATGCCGCGGCCACCCTTGAGCGCGTCGCGCGCGTCGCGTGAGACGAGGGCGTGGCAGGCGGCACAGAGCACGGCGTACAGCATTGCTTGCTTGGCGAGGAGGCCGAGACCGAGGGCTACGCCGAACAGCACGGCGTAGGCCATGCTCTTCTCTCTCACCAGCAACACCCAGAAATAGAGCGCGATGGTCCAGAACAGGATCAGCGGAACGTCGGTCGTGATCAGGAGCGAGGAGTAGGAGACGCCGGGAAGCGTGTCCAACATGATGGCAGACCAGAAGCCGATGCGCTCGCCGAATAGTGCGCGGCCAGTTAGATAGGTGACGAAGGCTGCGAGGGTGTAAAGGACCGGAGAGGCCGACCTCACACAGGCCTCGCCATCGCCGCAGATCGCGCTCGCTCCGCGGATCAGCCAGGCGATCATCGGCGGCTTGGAGAAATAGCCGAAGGCGAGATCGCGCGACCAGGTCCAATACTGAGCTTCGTCGGAGACGAGGTCGGTCTTGGCGGCGTAGATCGCCGCGAGCCGCAAAATGAGCAGTGCGCCAAGGCAGGCGATCAGCGGCAGGAGATAGCCGGTCTCCTTTGTGGCACGCTGGTCTTGAGGCACGAGGAGAGGCCCTGGAGGGTTGGGAGGAGGGGAGGTTTACAATGTTGTGCGGCGCGGCGAAAGCTGGTTACTGGGGCTCCGGCGGGCGCCGATTTGCCGCGCTCGAGGGACAAGTCTATGCGTATTTCCGTTGTTATTCCGGCCTTTAACGAGGAAGGCAATATCGGCAGGCTGATCGAAGAGACCTATGCCGAGGTCCCTTCCGATCTCCTCGGCGAGGTGCTCGCGGTTGACGATGCGAGCGACGACGGCACCGCTGCCGAGATCAAGGCGCTTCTCCCGAAATATCCCTCGCTCCGTTACCTCCGCCATGGACGCCGGGCGGGACAAAGTGCTGCCCTCAGAACTGCCGTGGCAGCGGCACGCTTTCCCGTCATCGCGACCATGGACGGCGACGGCCAAAACGATCCGCGCGACATCGCCAAATTAGCGCGGAAGCTTGGAAGCGAGGGTGGGGAACCGGCGATGGTCGCCGGCATCAGGGCTGGCCGCAAAGGGCCTGAATCGCGCAAGCTCGCCTCGCGGTTCGCCAATTGGCTTCGCGATACGGTCCTTGCCGACGGCTGCCCCGACACGGGTTGCGGCATCAAGGTCTATCGGCGCGACGCCTATCTCGCTTTGCCTTATTTCACCAGCATGCACCGCTATTTGCCGGCCTTCTTCCTCACTTACGGCCACGAAATCGCCTATGAGAATGTGAATGATCGGCCTAGGCTGAAGGGCGCGTCAAAATACACCAATCTTGGCCGCGCGCTGATTGGGATATATGACCTTGTCGGGGTAAGCTGGTTGCGCAAGCGAACGCTGGTCCCACCGGTCGTCGAGACCACCTCTGGCGGTTCGGAGATCGAGGGCGGAGCTCAAGGGAGAGCCAAGGCCCGCGCCAGTCCGCGGGTGGCAAGTCAGGGGGGGTAAGTTCGACATGCATATCGCGAGCCTCGCGCACTGGTGGCAGAGCACGCCCACGACCGAGATCGTCTGGATTGCGATCGGATTTGCCGCCCAGGCCCTGTTCTCGGCACGGTTCCTCGTGCAGTGGATTGCAAGCGAGAAGGCGAGGGCCAGCATCGTCCCGGAGAATTTCTGGTATTTTAGCTTTTTCGGCGGCGCGTTGCTGCTTGCCTATGCCTGCTATCGGGCGGACCCCGTGTTCATCCTAGGCCAAGGGGCCGGCCTCGCGATCTATTCGCGCAACATCTATTTCATCTGGCAAGGCAAGCGCGAGCCAGATGCGGCCAAGGCCGTTTGACCGGCCAGCCGCTCTTGCCGGCAGCCTGGTCGCGCGAGGCGTCACGAGGCGGACACGCATGACGTTTCGCCTGAAGGATTTGAGCCTTTTCGATCAACTTTTGATCGCGGCCTCTCTGATCGCCTTTGGCTTCCTGCTGATCGATCCCTTCGTGTTCGAGCAGGCGAGGGCGCTGCCGCCTGACGTCCGCAAGTTCTTCACCAACATCACCAATATCGGACGCTCGAACTGGATGCTGATTCCGACGGGGGCCGCGATCGCGCTGGCGCTGGTGCTCAAGCGGCGCCATGCAAGCTTCCGCAACTCCGCGGCCTACGGGCTGATCGCGAGCACTATCGGCTTCGTGTTCGTGAGCGTGGGCGGAGCAGGTCTCATCACCAATCTCACCAAGAATATCCTCGGGCGCGCGAGGCCCAAGCTGTTCGACACAGTCGGCACGCTCGACTTCAAGCTGTTCGCCTTCTCGCCCGAGCACGCATCGTTTCCCTCAGGCCATGCCACCAATATCTTCGCCTTCGCCACGGTGATCGCGATGCTGTGGCCGCGAGGCAGGGTGCTGCTCTACACGGTCGCAGTATGGATCGCGGCGAGCCGCGTCCTGATCGGTGAGCACTATTTCACCGACGTGGTGGTTGGCGCGATCATCGGCACGGCCTTCCCTTATCTCGTCCGCGAGCGGTTTGCTGCTCGCCGCTGGCTGTTCGAGCGCACGCGGGGAGGCGAATATCGGATCCGCGGGACGCGCACCCAGCACTGGCTCAATTGGCCCGGCGCACAAGAGCGCCTCTCCCATGCGCGGACGTCCAAAGGGCATATCAGAAGCTCAGCCAGCACTCCCGAGGAGCGAGGTTGGGACTGGTCCTAAGGGGGGCGTTTGCCTGTCCGCCGGGCGCATTCAGCGAAAATCCCGGGTTTTCGCTGGGTTCACAAAGCCGTTAGCCCTTCCCATATTAGGGGTGCGCGCGAGGCGAACCGCTTTGCCACGCGCTCTTCACATCTTCTTCGAACCTGCTATAGGTTCCCGCCCCCAATGCAGTGGGAGCGCACGTTGAATTGACGCGGGGTGGAGCAGCCCGGTAGCTCGTCAGGCTCATAACCTGAAGGTCATAGGTTCAAATCCTATCCCCGCAACCAACGTTTAGCCAGCAAGTTCAATAACTTGGCTGGCTCTTTCTTTTCCTGTTCATGTTGCATCCCAAGGCTCAAACTGCAACATATTTCCCTGTATTTTCAATGGCTGCAAAACGGTGACGGCTGCTCCATGCAACATGAGTGCAACATGGAAAGCCATTGCTTGCCCGGAGCGGCACCTTTTCAGATCACCGCCACCACGCATCTTCCTACGAGACAGTAAAAAGCCCCCGTCAAGGACGAGGGCTTCTGCTTCAGGCTAACGAACCGTTCGGGCTTAATAATAGCCAGTGCACTGGTAGTAGCGGTTCCACCAGTAGGGACTGCCCGTCGCTACAGCATTACGATACAGCCACCCGCATCCGCCACCGTAGTATCCGTAAGAGTAGTACGGGTAGCCGTAGTAGCCGTAATAGCGGTAATGGCGATAGTGACCAGCATAGTGGCGATAGTGTCCGGCATAGTGGCCATAGTGCTTACCTGCATAGTGCCCGTGACCACCGTGCCTATTGCCGCCATAGGCGTAATGTCGGCCACCGCTATAGGCGTAGTGGCCACCATGTCCGCCGTGGCCGCCATGAGCAAAATGGCCGCCGTGACCGCCACCATGACCGCCACCATGACCATGACCGCCGCCGTGACCGCCACCATGACCGCCGCCGTGACCACCGTGACCCACAAGCGTCACCATTCCGGGAGTGGCATCGCCTTTCAGGACCGGCACAGAGGTTGCCTGTGCCGACGCCGCTACAAGACATGTGGCGAGTAAAGCGCCCGCAAGGGCGGTCACCACACTTAGTATGGTCCTCATAAGAGACTCCTTCAAAGCAGGTTTGTTGAAAGACGCGTCAGGGGACGGCTCGGCTGTGATAGCCGCTCGCTCACCCTTTGTGATGCGCTGGCTAGATGGAGTATAGCCCGACTTGGCAATCCAGCTGCTTGAGCTAGATCAAGGAACCGCTGGAAGGGCGGCGGTCCTTCGACGCGATAGGCGTTCGCTCGATCAGGTCATTGACCTCGGAAATGTCGTGGAAGGCGCTGACGCGCGTGT
>JBLMXO010000087.1:0-15178 GCA_050257815.1 Actinomycetota bacterium | reverse complement strand
TCCTGATCTCGTGGCTCATATTGGCGAGAAACTCGCTCTTGGCCGCGGCGGCTCGCTCCGCGCGCCTCTTCTCCGCCTTGAGATCCTTGAGCATCTTCTTCCGCTCGGTCGCGTCGCGCGTAATCTTGGCGAAGCCCAGGAGCTCGCCCTGCTCGTCTCGAATGGCCTCGAGCACGACGTTGGCCCAAAATCGCCGTCCATCTTTTCGGACCCGCCACCCTTCAGATTCGTGGCGTCCCCATTTCCTCGCTTGCTCTAACGCAAATTCCGGGATGCCATTGGTGCGGTCAGCCTCGGTGTAGAACCGCTTAAAGGACTCTCCAATAATCTCCTGCTCGCTGTATCCTTTGATGTGTTCGGCGCCAGAATTCCACTTCGCAACACGCCCGTCAGGGTCGAGCATATAGATGGCGGAGTCGGTGACGCCGTTGATCAAGAGCCTGAATCGCCGCTCGCTCTCGCGCAGGGCTTCAATCACGGCACGCTCCCGCTCGGCGTTCCGCACCGTGATCCACCACATGAAACCGATGAGAAGAAGCGTGGTGAGCAAGCCAATCATCGCCGCCACGAGCAAACGGACACGCTCGGCGAGAACAGCGTCCACTGCCAACGGGCTAAGCAGCGCGATGATCGCCGCGGCGACAAACGCCACGATGATCCACGGCCATTGCACAAAAGACGACTCACGGCGACTGAGGCTTCCCGGCAAGCGTAATTCTCCAAACGCCTTCCCTGATCCTCGAGAAGATGCCGTCCGCGCATTAGCAAAGGCTTACGTGAAAAGTCTGGACTCTTCGGCAATTATCTATTGTTTTCATAGAGTTGTATCGACCATCGGGTCGCGCGGCTGCCACGTCCTTTTGCCGGCTTTGTTCGCCGCTGAGGGCCCCACTGCTTCGCTTATGGACGCAGCAAACCCGCCTCCTCCATGCACATCGCGTGAGCCGGCGGATACGAGTGCTCAAGCTCGGCAGGCGTGAACGGCTCGTTGTCCTCGACGATCCCCTGCATGCACGTGCAATATTGGCGGAGTTTCGCCGGATCCTGCTGCTCCATCTTGCGATCGTCGATGCACTTCTCGATCCAAGCGAGATCGGCAGCGCTGAGCTCTTCTGCCAACGCTCTCCCGGTGGCTAACATGCCCGAGGCTATGAGCAGCAAATATGTAATTGGCTTGAGCACGGCGCTTCTCGGCTGCACTAGCTCCCGCAATCCCATTCGTTGAACAGGACGAACACATTCGTGTCCGTCGTGCCTCCGCGCGGCGAAATCAGATCACCTTGGAGAAAGATCCCGCCGTCGAGCTCGGTGACGACATAAGGCTTGGGCATGAAGGTCCAGCTCGTTCCGACATAATTAGTCTTGCTCCAATTCGAGGCGAGATCGAGCGGGTTCGCGCTTTTGAGGATGCGCGCCATGTCGTCCTTCGGCGCGCAGCCGCCGCTCTTCACGATCTCTGCAATGCTCGGATAGCCCTCCGGCGCATCCGCGGCGCGACCTTCGCCAAAAGTGGTCCCGGCGGCGACCAGAGCTAAACACAGGACGATAAGGATCTTCCCCATGACTTTATTCGTGGGTCGCTGCTAGGAGATTCGCGTCGCGCACGAGAAGCCAACGCCCGTCCTCCTCCTTGCGCAGGATCGAGAGCGTGTAGCCCGTGCGTCTCAACATGGCCTGGCCACCTGCTGGCGTCATGGTGATGGTGAGGCGATTGCGCAGATAAGCCCAGTCGCCAAACACTTCGATCTCCTGGATGTCGCTTGCGCCTTCGATGCGGACGTCGGTCATGCCGCGTGAGGCCGCGGCGAACTCATCCTTGCCGAAGGGCTCGCGGCCCGGAACCATGAAGATCACGTCATCCGCCATCAGCGACAGCACGGTATCGAGATCACCCGCCTTGCTGGCCGCGATCCACGTAGCGACCAGCTCGCGTATGGCACTCTCGTCTTCGCTCATCGAAGGTCGCTCCTTCACCCCGTTCGAACCCCCTTGGCGAACGGGGGCCAATTGAGGCATGCTAAACGACGCGCCGCCGGAGCCAGAACCATGCTGACCCGGTGAGCTTAGTCTTCCAGCAGGGGACACCCGAGCTACGATCCAAAGCACCGACCTAAAGGAGAAACTGGTATGGGCAGTGTCAACCCTCCAAAGAAGCGGGGCTACAGCAACAAGGCCCGCATTGACATGAAGCAGTCTTACCAAGTCGCCTACTGGAAGGAACGCTTCGGCGTATCAGAGTCGGAACTCCAGGAAGCGGTGCGCGAGGCGGGCGCACACGCATGGAAAGTGGAAGACTACCTCAAGTCTAAGCATCCGGACTGAGCGGCCTCGTCTCGCGCTTGCCCGCATATTTAGGGACACGAGCACCATCTAGGTGTGACAGGCGCTGCGTATGAGCTCAATGGCCGGAGACGCGCCGGTTACATTGAACGACGCCGCTGAGCTTCCCTTCGCCAACGAGTTAATGGTGATGTAAAGCGTGTTCGCCGTGGCAAGCTCCCTTATGGCCTCCACTCAGTTCGGTCCGCCGAAGCGGTAGGAACCCTGGACGAGGAGATGCGCCTGCTCGGCGGCATAGCGCATAGCGATGATGGTGCCTGTACCGCCGAAATTCACTGTGCCGTCCGTGGTCCACAGCGACCAATAACGGCCGCCGACGCCGAGGCTGAACCTCTGCGTCAGATCGTAGGACAGCATCGCCTCGAGTTGGACGCCCATGCCGCTGCCGTCCTCTGGCGACAGGAGATCGCGCAGAACATGGTCGTCGGCGCCTTTGAACTGCACGTAAGGAAGGTAAGCCGCATCCGCCGCGAGCGCGACGCGTGGTGCGAGCCTCACGTCTATCGCGGTACCCAAGCGAAGCGCATGCCAAGCGTCGTCCTCGGTGATGCCGAGGACGCTCGCCGGTATCGGAGGCACGCAATCCGAGAACCGGTTGGCAATCTGGCGGCAGCCATAGCCTTCCATGTCCTGAAGGAAGAAGCTGTAGCCGATATAGGGCGCGATCCTGTATCCGGACCCTCGCCACCAATCGTAGCCGGCATCGATGACGCCGTAATCGATAGCGTCGTCGACTGCGGAAAGCGTATTGGAATAAGGCACGAGGCCCGTGCCGAACGGCAGATTTCAGTCCTCATCGTTCAGGCGCCCGCGCCCCGAGCCGGTGCCGGCGACGCCCTTGATCATGAGGCCGAACGAGGTATCGACCCGCGCAAAGGCCTCCCCACCCGTTAATGCCTGAATCATCATAAGTCAGCCGCGAGGCGAGCGCAGCGAGCCCATGGCGCGCGAGTCCAAGGTCCTTGTGGCATTGCCCCCAGCCATGCACGTAACGAACGCCCGCAACGGCTACAGTGCCGGCCGAGGGCTGCAGGTCCGACCCAACTCCCCACCCCGTCTGCTGCACCGACACTGGACCGAGCTTGTAGTTCATCCCGATCTCGAAGAGGTGGATGTCGGTCGAGACATCGCTGCGCGCAGACGGCGCGGAGACAAGGACGGGCGTCGGTGGATTGGTCTGGAAGCGGCTCACCGGCGCGGCGAAGCTTTCATCGCCGAAGCTGATAAAGCCATATTCGGCTTTCACCGTCCAACGCGGCGTGACTGTGCGCTCAACGCCGCCGCCGACCGTCCAGCCCCATTCGACGCCGCTCTCGCCCGAGCCGGGAAGATCAACTCCGCCATTCGGCGTTGCACGCGTCTTGCCGTCAGCCCAGGCGAGCCCGGCCTTGCCGTAGAGCAAGGTTCGGTCGCCGAAGAATCCACCCATACCTGCCAGTGAGCGTGCCAAGCGCGTCGATCTCGGGGCGGCAATTCGAGCTGACATAGTCCCCACTATAGGCAAAGCAGGTGTTCGTTCCCTCAAGATCGACCCAGCTCGCGTCGGCCTCGAACCCAAGCAGTGCCTTGCCGAGTTGCCAGTTGTAGCCGACCTGACCGCCAGCTAGCGGCCCCGGTGTGCGCACCGTGTCCCCGAAGATGGAAGGACCGAAGGGATCTTGAACGTCAGCGAGGGAGAGCGCGCCACCCACGTGATAGCCGATGTAAAAACCGCGCCAGTCGAACGGCAACGCTTGCTGAGCCGAAGCAGCCGACGCTACGAGCCACGGCGCGCAAATCGCGCCCATAATGATGGGATTGCGCCCAATCATATCTCGGCCTCGCGAAGCCTTGCGTCATCAGTTTGAGGTGATTCGCGCCACTAATGCGAGGGCTGTAAGGGAGCGCTGCACGAAAGAGCAGAGTATGCTTCAGCCCTCCAGGACGGCAGAATCGCAGATCCTAAGGGAAGGCAAGACCGTGCAGACATATGATGCAATCGTTGTGGGCGCCGGTCATAACGGACTGACTTGCGCGTGCTATCTGGCCCGCGCGGGCCTCAAGACGCTTGTCCTCGATCAGTACCATACGGTCGGCGGCATGGCGACGACCGAGGAGATCACCCTCCCCGGCTTCCGCTCGGACATGCATGCGTTCGGGTTTCAGTTCGCCAATCTGTCTCCCGTGCCCGAGGAATTGGGGCTCGCGAATCTTGGTCTTGAGCTGATCCGGCCAGAGATCAATCACTCTCATGTCTTCCCCGACGGCGGCATCATTACGCTGCATCGCGATGTCGAGGACACCGTCGCCAGCATCAGCCGCTATTCGCTGACGGACGGCGAGATGTGGCGGCGGCTCGCAGGCAATTTCGTTCGGGCTAAGGACTCCATCACTGCGTGGATGAACTCCTCGCCCGCCTCTCTCCTGAAAGAAACCGAGACGTTGGTGCATGCGCCTGACGGGATGGGCGAATATCGCTTCGGGCTGCAGAGCTACCGCTCGTGGAGCAACGAGCATTTCGAGCGCGAGGAGACGCGACTATTCATTGGCGGCTGGGCCTGTCACGTGAGCCTCGGCCCTGATGACGTCGGCGGCGGCCATATGGCATGGCTGTTCGCCTCGCTCCTGCAAGACGTCGGCAACCGGGCGGTGAAGGGTGGAATGCACCACCTGCCGCTCGCGCTTGCCGCGTATTTGCGATCCCGGGGCGGCGAGATCAGGACCGGAGTTCGTGTCGCAAAGATCTTGGTGCAAAACAATCATGCGACAGGCGTGCGCTTGACCGACGGCGAGGTGATCGCGATCGCTGAGGACGGCCTCATCGCCTCGAATGTCGATCCCTTCCATCTCGTCGTCGATTTTCTCGGTGAGGAGACCGTCGGCGGGGAGCTTGTCGCCAAGATGGGACATTACGAGTGGGGCGATGCGTGCATGGTCATCTACCTGGCGCTCAACGCGCCTGTCACCTACAAGGCCGGCCCGGACGCGCAACGCAGTCCATACGTGCATGCGACGACGCCGTCGCTCGAATATCTCGCCCGCATCTACACCGAATGCCGGAGCGGCCAACTGCCGGCTTTCCCGTTCGTACTGATGTGCAATGATTCAGTGATCGATCCGAGCCGAGCGCCGGCCGGCAAGGCGGTGATGAAGATGGTCGTGCACAACGTGCCGTATGAAATTCGCGGCAACGCGACTGGCAAGATCAGCGGCCGCACCTGGGACGAGGTGAAGGAGCCCTATGCCGACCACCTCATCGATTATCTCACTGCGACCTACGCTCCCACTTTGAAAGGCAGCATCCTGAAACGGGTCGTGCATTCGCCGGTCGACATGGAGCGGCTGATGCTGAGCGCCGTCCGTGGCACAGTGACCCACGGAGCCTTCCTGCCTTATCAGGAAGGATCGCAGCGTCCGCTCCCCGAGTTGGGGCAATACCGCACACCGGTCCCGAACGTTTATCTCTGCGGCTCAGGCAGCCATCCCGGCGGCGGCATCACCATGGCGCCAGGGCACAACGCGGCCCGCGTCATCTTGAATGATCTGTCAAGTTAGGCCTATCGCGCGCGCAACCCCTTCAGAAAAGAACCCCTTGGGCGCTGTTTTTGTTGCGCCGCGGACCGAATAGGCCACGGCGCTTGGGCTGCTCAGAGGCTGCCGTTATTGACTTGGTCTTAGCCGTTGCGGCCTTGTGAGTGTGCTTGGATTTCGCCGGCGTCGAGGCAATTTTCTTGCTGTGGGTGTGCGTGGCTGGTGCGGGATTGGACGGTATCGACGCCGTCACCTCTTTTTGAGAGCGCAAGTCCTGCTTTGGTTGTGATTGAGCCGCAGCCACCGGCACGGGCGGCGACTCGCCGAGCGCAGCCTCATCGATCCAGCCCTTGGCACTGCTTTTCACGTCCTGGATTTGCACGAAGCCCGATTCCTGGCCAATCAACCTGAAGCGCCGTCCAGCCGGAAATCCATATAGGAATGCGGCGGAGGACGACGGACCTGCCAATAGTTTGATCGGCTGCTTGGCGACCAAGATCATGCCTGAGCCTGCGGGAATAGCCGGGCTACTCTGACTTGCATCGCTGTTCGCCGTAGGCGTTGTGGCCTGTTCCGGTGCCGAGATGCTTTTCTCGCGAACCGTCTCTTGCGCCGCAGCCTGGCCACTCCCCAGAAGCAGAACGGCCACCACTGCGGCGAAGCTGCAGGATGCGCTGCACTTCATCGGCGAGCTATTTTGGCGTTCGATCATCGGTTCGCTACGGCTTGGCTAGGCGCGATCATACAACAGGCAAGCAACTTATCGAGGGCTTCACTGAACCCACCATTTGCCAAGGTTTTTGCGATCTGACTGACTCGACGCTTGAGTGGCACTAGATTAAGGCCGCAAGTCGCTTAGTACTTGCGCTGGAGTCGCCATGTGGTCTCGCCTGCTCACACTTGCCTGCGCCCCGCTCCTCCTGCCCTCTCCCGCGCTCGCCGGCGCCAAGGAGAAGGTTGCGGCGATGGCTCCGACGGCGCTCGTGTTCGTGGTGGACGACAAAGGGAACGAGCTGATTGCCCAGAATGCCGACCAGCCTTTCGTCCCCGCCTCGGTCACCAAGATCGTGACGGCATGGCTCGCGCTGGACGTCTTGGGACCCGACTACCGCTTCGAGACGAAATTCTACCTGGACAAGGACCGGGTGCTTTACGTGCGCGGTGGCGGCGATCCCTTCCTGGTCTCAGAGGAGCTTGCAACGCTCGCTCAGGAGCTAGTCGCGGCAATCGGCAAGGAGCCCATTACCGGCATCGTGCTCGATGCGAGCTACTACCCTTCAGACCTCCGCATCCCCGGCATCGAGGACACCAACGAGTCTTACAATGCGCTTAACTCGGCGCTTGCAGTGAACTTCAACACGATCGCCGCCGTGCGCAAAGGCAGCAGTGTCCGCTCCGCCGAGCCACAGACGCCGATCACCCCCCTTGCGGTCAAAGAGTTCCGCGCGCGAGGTCCCAATGGAAGCGGCCGCATCAGCCTCGCCCAGAACCCCGCGGTAAGCCTGCAATATGCCGGCGAGTTGATCGCCGCGTTCATCGACCGGGCCGGCGGCAGCGTGAAGGGCAAGATCACGACCGGCACCGTTCCGCAAGGCCTTGAGCCGGTCTACGTCCACAAGTCGCGCACCCTTTCTCAGATCCTCGTCCAGCTGCTCATTGCATCGAACAACTACATCGCCAACCAGGTCTTCCTGGAGATCGGCGGGACCCTAGGCGGATCCGTCAGCCTCGAGAAATCGCTCAAGGTCGCGAATAGCATGCTTGCCTCGAACGGCCTCGCCGATTCGATTCATCTCGAGGAGGGCTCCGGCATCAGCCGCGACAACCACTTCACTGCCCGAGGTCTCACCCACGTGCTCGAGCTGTTCGCGCCGCACGCCAACCTGCTTCACGGTCATGATGGCGGCATGAACAAGACCGGTACCATGACCGGCATCCACACCCTGGCAGGCTACGCCGACACTAAGAGCCACGGACGCGTGCGCTTCGTGATCGCGACGAAGAACAGCGACGGCGAGATGCGCTTCCGGCTACTGCACGCCATCGAAGCCGAGCTATAGCGAGAGACGCGCCGACCGCACTCAGCCGCGCGGCGGACGGCGGCGCTCGCTGAACCAGACACGATAATCCGACGCCATTTTTTGGCGCTGTGCCTGGGGTGCATGCCGCTTGCAGGTCGACACTTCCTCGCTGCCCTCGAGCGCCCCCCAGCGCACCTCGACACAATCGTTGACGTTGTAAGCCATCTCGAGATCAGAGAGGCGGCTGATCAGGTCATCGAGCGTCAAAGTCCACGAGGAGCCGTCGGTTCGCGTATAGGAGAACTTGCGCGCCCTAAGTTCCGACTGAAGTGTGGCCTCAAGCTCCTCCTTGACGTCCTGAGGCGTTTTCCCCGCAGGCATCGCATAACGCTCAGGGCGTCGCGCCACGCGGTCGGGGAAGTTACGCACCACGTCGATGGCGATCAGCAAGCGCAAATCGCGAGAGGGCGTAGCGTAATCTTCCCAAGCGCCGGTCGTCTCGAAGATCGCCGCGCCGTCCGGCATGTCCACGGTCTTGCCGCCGCCGTCGAGATATTTGCGCCCGTTTTCGACTGAGGTCACGCGTGTGTTCACCTGCTCCTCGAGCGAGGTGATCACTTCCTTCAGCGCCTGCATGGGATCGAGCGGCTCGGGCGACATCACGTCGTCCATGCGGTCGTAGAACTCTTCGACGTCGAGCTTCGACTGTTCGAGCGAAAAATCGCCGTAGTCTGGATCCTTGGCGATCTCCGCATTGGTCAGCCGCTGCAACGTGCCGTTCTTCTCCTGCACAATGGGGCGGAAGCGCTTGAATCCAGGGCTTCCGAGGGAGGGATCTTGCGCAAACAGGAAGTTGCCGCGCCAAAACCGCTTGCGCGCGACGGTCCCGTCCGGCTGTCCATCGACGGCAAGAAACACGCCGGCCGCCTCGCTAGTCTGCGGCATACGCTTCACGAGGATGAGCACGTGCCCGTAAGGATCGGCGTAGATCGTGCCAGGCCGCAACGTGTCTTGCGTAAGCGGCACCGGATAGTAATCGGTGTTGTCGTCGTCGGCAGCGGTTCGCCCGTTGCCGGATTGCACGGCGTCGGCAACGGTTCTCGTCAAATAATATTGGAACCCCGGCACGAGCCCTTTCGGCCTCTGCGGAACCCGCTGGGGAGCTCTGCGCCGCATGGTCGGCGGCTGTTCCGGCGGACCAAAGATGCCGAAAAAGCCGGCGGGCTCGATCATCCCGCTGCTCCCAGCATCAACTGCGGGCGGCGGCTCTTCGTTCACGATGTTCCACCACTGCGGACATCTCGGCGGCACGCCGCCATCTCCACGCGTGCACTTCGCATAGCCGAACGGCAATCCCATCTTGAAGGCGAAATAGGCGCGCAGGAAATACGGGACATCCGCGCAATCCGGCTGAATGATCGTTCCCTTGTCGTCCTCGTGCAGACCGAGATGGTCGAATAGGACATTGCGCGATTGGTCGTGCAGCACCGCGTCCATCGCCTTCCATGACAGTTCTTGGTCGAGCGGTGCGTCGAACAGCTTCTCGATCCATGCCGAGTATAGATTCTCGGTCGCGCGATTCCATTCGGTCCGCATGGGCCACACACCCTTGCCGGCGCGAGGGCTTCGCGGCTGCTTGCGATCGACCACGATCTCGCGAGTGACCTCTTTGCATTCCGGCGCGGCGCTGTCGCGCGCGAGCTTCGCTTGCCACGTGCCGGCCTCGGGCGAAGCGACTTCGGCGAACCAGAAATAAGGCGGGCCGCCCTGCATGTCGGACGATTGGGCTTCGATCTTCCCCTTGGGCGCGATCAGTTGAAGCTCGCCGGCAAGGGGCTTCTCTGCGGCGAAGATGACGCGCAGCGGTGCCCCCTTCCAGGGCGCAATGGGCGAGGATAGGAGCGCCATCCCGAACTCGTCGCAAGCGGGGGGGGCATCTTCGGCCGTCGCCCGCGTTTGCGGGAACAGGAGCACGACAAGGACACAGGCGATCAGCAGCGATGCGATCGCAGCAAGAGCCCTGGACTGGCGCTTAGGCAGCATGGAACCCCCGTTCCGGCTCCCTCGGCCTCGCGCCAAAACTACCCCGAAAATGAAGGTGAAAAAACCTCAAATGCACGCACGCCGGCGGCGCAAAACAGCCTTGATGCCGCATCAAGCCGCCTCTGCAAGAATTCCCATCTAGGCTAAGCTCAGAAAATGCAGATGCCGTCGCCCTCCCTGTATCCTGCCGCGCTCCTGTGCATAACTTTGCTTGCCGGAGCGGCGGTTGCGCAGACGGCGGACGACGCCACACGGGTGCCATGCACCGAGGACGCCATGATCGTCTTCGATGCGTCAGGGTCCATGGCCGGCAACACGGTTCAGGGCCTGTTCAGCGACATCACGCGCATCGACGAGGTTCGCAAAGCCTTGGGCGAGGTCCTGCCGGAGGTCACGAAATTTCGCAAGGTCGGGCTCATCACTTACGGCCCTGGGCCTTACGGGCAATGCAACGTCGATCTGGCCTTCCCGCCGATCCCGAACGCGACCGAGCGCATCATGAGCACCGTGAACGCGCTCAACCCGGCCGGAAAGACGCCGCTTGTCGCAGCCGTGAGGCAGGCGGCCGAGGTTTTGGACTACAAGACCGAGAAAGGCGTCGTCGTCCTGGTGACCGACGGCGAGGAAACCTGCGGCGGCGCGCCGTGCGAGCTCGGAAAATTCCTCAAAGCGAACGGTCGAGCTCTGACCGTGCATGTGATCGGCTATCAGCTCACGGGCTTCAGCTGGACGGGTGCCGAGAGCATCCTCGATGTGCAATGCCTCGCCGAGACAACGGGCGGCCTCTACATCACGGCGAAGAACCGGGACGATCTGGTCAAGGCGTTCCAGAAGACGCTCGGCTGCCCGATGATGTCGGATGTCAGCGCCCCGCTACGCTAAGCGACCCCTTACTCCACAGTGTAACTCCATCTCCCGCGGTCTGAGGGGACAAATTTAGTTCTGCTGTACCGGAACCCTTCGCCTGGCGGCGGAGTTGCCAAGCCAATCAATAACGGGTCGGCGCAGGGACACCGAAACTCCAGTCTTCAAGTCGTGTCCACGTCGCATGCGTTCCTCGGGGGATGGAGCACATGTTACAGGCATTGCTCGAGAAGCGAGCGGCGCATCGCGCACGCAATCTCGCCTACAAGAGAACCGTCGACGGTTGCCTCGCGGTTCTGTTCCGCGGTTTTCCCGACAGCTTGCTGCCATCGCTAGGGCTGCGATTGAGCGATTGGGGGCTGGTGCGGCGAGGCCAGGCCGAAGGCACCGACCCACGCGCCTGCTCCGTTCAAGTGGCGGTCCTCCACATCAGGAGGATCATCGGTCACTTGAGCCCACGGGAGCGCCAGGACCTCGCCCTTGCTTTTCTGAAGAACGACGCCGGCAACCCGATCTACAAGGGCTTCAAATACATGTTTCGCGTCTTGGAGCACCTCGACGTCTCTCCCGCCCTCGTTTCGTATTTGAACTCCGAGATCGCCGGGCAGCTCAGAGGCATGTCTCAGCAAGCGATTTTCAATTCATGGGTCGAGGCGCAGATCGACGGCGTCATGGGCCGCCTGCGCGAGCGCTGCCTGGAGGAAGCCGAGCTCAAGCGGGACATCTGGCAGTGACGCCCAAAGGCACGCGAACCGGGCGCGGGAACAGCGAGGCCGCCATCCGAGTTTGTCCACCCAAGGACCGATCACCGAATGAAGGAGGACACGATGACCTTTCACTTCGCGACTCCTGCGACCCAACACGAAGCGAACGTCATGGCCGTCAAACTGTTCTTCGTGTTTGCCGCCATTTTGGCTGGGCTGATCGCTGCTGGGGTCGTTTAAGGAACAATCATCACCGCCGCTGGAACTTGGCGCTCTCAAGTGGGCGAGCTTCAGCGCCTCGTCGCGAGACCGCGCGAGATTTTGTCAAATAGCGAGCCCCCCCGAAGCGAGGGGGATGGCGCGCCGAAAAGCGCAAACCTGTGGTTCCGCGTCCGTTGCCGGATGGGGCGGGCGCCTCTCGGCGCGCCAACGCCCGCGCTCAAGTAGCGAAGCGATAGCGCATAAAAAAATGCGAATACGCTCCGCCCAGCGAAGGCGCTCATTTGCGGCGTCTCCTCGAACGGTTCGGCACCGGGCCTCGCTTTAGTCCGGTCCATCACGCATTCACGCGCCGACCGATCCTTCAGCCAACTCCTGGCGGGGACTCCTAGTGGTCCCGGGAGGCTCCGATGCCGCCCGGGTGCTCGTGTCACGTCGCACGAGCCCGCGAGCGCCGCACCCCGTCCCGCTGTCACGACGCCTCATGATCGCGCCCCTCAACTGGACGAGGCGACGCCATGATACGGCATGTTTGAAAGCCGGGGATAAGCAGGGAGGCCGAAAGTGCGAGGGAGCGGAAAGTTCCGCCCCTCCCCTTGTGGGAGAGGGCTTTCCGCCGCGATCTTGCGGCGACGCTCTTGAGCGGCGCCTCGCAAGTCGCATGGTGGAAAGGGTGAGGGGTGAGAGTCTTTGTTTTCGACGCCGCTTCGCGGCTTACCCCTCACCACGCGCCTTCGGCGCGTGTGCTCTCCCACAGGGGGAGAGCGGGGAGTCTATTGAGACGCTCTGGCGAAGATCGCGGGCTAAGTCTTGCCGAGAGTTGACCGGGGCGCGGCTTCGGAACGAGGATACGTCAGGCGCACGAATCGCGGGCGGGCCAGCGCGGGGGCGAGGCTTGTCAGGCCAGAAAGACGAAGCGGCCGGTTCCATCCCGAGAAGCCGGCTCGATGGGTTGACCGACGGCGTGTTCGCCTTCGCCATGACGCTGCTCGTCATCAATATCGAGCTGCCGCAAGACTTCCACCCCGCGACCAATCGTGAGTTCCTCGCCAAGCTTTCCGGCCTCTCCGACACGTTTACCGCCTATCTCATCACCTTCTTCGTCCTCATCGGCTTCTGGTCCGGGCGCGCACAAATGGAGAGCGGAGAAGCGGAGATGGCGAGCCCGGCCTATGCGCGGTCGACGCTGTTGCATCTGCTCGGCGTCACCTTCCTGCCGTTCTCGATGCTGGCGGTGAGCCGCTACGATCTGGCGGCGGCGGTATTTATCTACGGCGCCAACATGATCTGGCTGGCGGTGACGGCGCTCCTCGTTTCGCGCGCCGCCCAACGCGACTCGGGCCGCGCCCGCGTGAGCGAAACCGAGGGACGCATCAAGCTCGGCGTGCTGATCGCGGCCGCCGTACTATCCATGCTCGCGAGCGTCTATTCCCCCGACTACGCCATGCTGCTCTATCTGCTCGTCCTCGCCGCACCACTCGTGGCGCGAGTTGTGGCGCGGGGGTAGCCGACCCCTCTAGAGCTCGCCTCTCAACGGATGAGGCCAGCCGATGATATAGCGAGTCCTGGGTGTCGCGGATAGCTGGACCGCTGAACCAAGAATCTTGATTTAGGTCAATTGGCTCATCCGAAATGCATTGGCGCATGCGCCAAGGGGGAAGAATTGCTTTTCGTTCCCGCGGCTTACGCGCAACGGTGCTGTGCTCGGTGCTGTGCTCATGGTGCTGACTGTCCTGTTACGGTGCTGACCGTGCTCCACCGTGCTCACGGGAGGGTACGGGAGGGGGCGCCGCTAAACCTTTACCTCCTTAGGTCAGCACGAGTCCGCTGGGATAAGTCGGCCTCACTACCGCGCCAGCCCGCGGAACTTGGCGCTCATCTCCGCCATCCAGTTCCCTCCTCATACCGGCGGAAGGCGGTATCCAGAGCCCCGTGCTCCGAATATTGCTGCCCTGGATTCAGGCTTTCGCCGGAATGACGCCAGTGGCGGCCCTACTCCACCTTCACATACACCTCGGCGCCGCTGGCACGGAATTTGGCGCTCATCTCCGCCATGCCCTGTTTCCTCGCCTGCTCCACAGCTTCGCTGCTTGAGAGCGCCTCCTTCTCGGCGAGCTTGGCGGCGTAGGCGCACGACCGCTCGCGTGATCTCCATCGAGCAGAATTTCGGCCCGCACATCGAGCAGAATAGATAGGTCTTACTCCGAGTAAGAAACGCTTTCCGGCGGGGCGCGATTATACAGGATCGCCAACAACAGCGTGCCAGGCTCGGCTGTTGCGTCGGTGCGGCGAACCGCGATCTCGCCGGCCACTTCGCTGGTGTATTCGGCAACGACCTCACCGAATGTATTCCGCTGGATCGCAAGCTTCTGCCCGGCCTCGACCTTGTCGTTCAGCTCGACGAGAAGCTCGACGAACCCGCCCTGGCTGGCAAGAACGAGGTGCCCGCTGTTGGCGACGAAAACATCCGTGTCGCGGCCTGTGCGACCCATCGGCCCGGTAATGATCCCATGATGCTTGAGCACGTTCATGGTGCCTTCCACGAATAACGGGATCATGCCGAGATCGAGAATACGCGGGGCGCCGATCTCGGGCGTGAACGCCGGGATGCCAGCATCGATGCACGCATTCGCCAACAGGCCGGGGTAGCCGGGGTTGTCGAAGATCTGATCGATGGGAAACAACTCGGCCATCGCCCGGACCTCAGGCAGGTCCATGCGGGCGAGGTGGAACGCCGACATATCCATGCCGGTGGCCGACGTGTGGAAATCGATCGCATAGTCGGCGTTCGACTTGAGGAGCCTGTTGAACAGAAGCCCCGCGTGCCGCGAGGGGGCACTCGCGCCGTTCTCATTGCCGGGCCACTCGCGATTGATGTCGATGAGGTCGATGCCTCTGCCCGAATTGGGCCAGCGGCGCGCCATGCCTTCCATGGCCGGGCGGGATATGTCGAGGACCGCCAAGACGACGCCTGACATCTCCGTCGGGTCGAGCTGGTCCATGACGGTCTGTATCGTGCGCACCGGGCTGATTTCATCGCCATGCACACCGCTCACCAGCGCGACGCGCTTGCCCGGCTTCGCCCCCTTGGCGACCAGCACGGAAACATACCAGTGCTGGCCCGTAGGCATCTGCACGCCCTGAAAATAGAAGGCGTGCTTCTTACCGGGGTCCAGATCCTCGACGTCGAGTGCGCTGATGACCTTCTTGCCGCCGATCAGGTCTCCAGTGTAAGCCGTTCCCGTTGGCCGCGGCGAAGCAGTTTTGTCCTCCGCGTCGGCAGCCCCTGCGGTTGCCGCGAAGGCCGCCGAGGCGCCAACCGTGGCAAGGGATGCGATCACGAAATCACGACGATCGAGGCTGCCCCTGGCTTTATCCTTCATGGTGGCGGGATCCTTATTTTGAGCGGCGCAATGACGCGCATTTCAAGCGCTCAAATCCTCTCCTGAAAGCATAGCCGGCTTTTGAGCCGAGACT
>JBLMXO010000086.1:0-4833 GCA_050257815.1 Actinomycetota bacterium | reverse complement strand
GGTGAGGTCGTTCCCCGTCACCCATTCGATGGTGATACCGTCGGAAAGAGCCTCGCGTCGCTCCTTCTTCAAGGCCTTGCGTTTGCGTGAGGCGAGTGCGCCGAGGAAATCGTCGAAGCTCGCATAACCCTCGTTCTGCCAATGAAACTGCTGGTCAGTGCGCTGGAGAAAACCGAGCTCGCCGGCGAGTTCCCATTCTGGCCGGGTTAGAAAGGTAACGTGCAGTCCGGAGACGCCAAGGCGGTCGGTCACCTGCATGGCAGCTTGGAGCAGCGTTGCCTCGCGCGCGCGCTCGCCTTCGCCCGCGCGCACCAAGAGGCGCTTGCCGGGAACCGGCGTGAAGGGAACTGAGACCTGCAGCTTCGGGTAATAGCGGCCGCCCGCGCGCTCATAGGCGTTGGCCCAGCCATGGTCGAAGACATATTCGCCTTGGCTGTGCGATTTCAGATAGCACGGCATGGCGCCGAGCAAAGTGCCGACGTGATCTTCCAAAAGGAGGTGATGCGGCATCCATCCAGCCTTGCGTGTGGCCGAACCGCTCTCTTCCATGGCAAGAAGAAACGCGTGCGAAATGAATGGGTTAGCGACCGACGCTGCAGTGGCACGTGCGCACTCATCCCAACTCGCGGCCGGCACGTCGGCGATGCGCGAGACGACGCGTAGGGTAAGCGTAGTCATCTCCGTCTCGTCCGCTTTCCGCGGCTTCTCGATGTCGCCCATGGCTTAAGGGGTAATTCCTTCGAAGATCATGGCATCGGCATAGCGCAGCGCCCGCTCGCGTTCTTCCTTGCTGCGCACGGTCCAGGTGAGCAGCGGCAGCCCGAACAGGTGCTGCGCGATCAAAGGCGCGAGCGCCGGCAGCGCCTTGATATCGTAAGCGATGAAGTGAGGCCGCGCGATGACTGAAGTGAGGAGGTTGCGCATGGCGAAGCACTCGGCGTAGGTGAAGTTTCGCCAATAGCGCCGGTCCGAGAAGCGCTCCGAGATCAGCCCACGGGGCAGCGATGGCTCGATCTCCTTGAAGGCCGCGACAGAGTAGGGGTCAAACGACATCACCGCTACGGGACCCGGATACGAGGCCAGTAGGAGCGCGATATTCGCCTCGAACTTACCTTCGCGCGTCCAGGTGCTCTTCACCTCGAGCACGAGCGGCACGCGCCCGCCGACGAGGTCGAGCAACGCGGGAAGCGACTGGATGCGGTCGCTCGTTCCGCGCAAGGGGATGGCGCAAAGCGCCTCGGCGCTTAAGGCCGAGACCGGCCCCGTCTCGGCGGTCAGGCGGTCAAGCGTCTCGTCATGAAAGACGATCGGCACGTTGTTTGCCGCGCATTGCAGATCGACTTCGATGGCGTAGCCCTTGCCCATGGCTGCGGCTACTGCCGAGGCGCTGTTCTCGATGATGCCCTTGGCGGCATCATGCAGGCCGCGATGGGCGATCGGCCGCTTCAGCCAGTAAAGCTCGGGCATATCGGCCGCTCAGCCATGCCGTCAATCTACGGCGAAGATCGCATCGATCTCGACGGCGGCGCCGAGGGGAAGGCTCGAGCAGCCGACGGCGATGCGCGTGTGGCGTCCCTTATTGCCGAGCACCTCGACGAGAAAATCGGAGGCGCCGTTCAGCACCTTGGGATGGTCGGTGAAATCGGGCGCTGCGTTGACGAAGCCATTGAGACGCAGGAGTTGGACGATGCGGTCGAGATCGCGCAAGGCTGCTTTAGCTTGCGCCAAAAGGTTGAGCGCGCAGAGCCGTGCTGCCTCCTGGCCCTTGGCGAGATCGAGATCGGCGCCGAGCTTGCCGTTGACCGCGACCTTGCCATCCTTCGTCGGGAGCTGGCCCGAGATGAAGAGCAGACGGTCGAGATGCAAGAACGGCACATAGCTGCCGACACCCGGTGTGGCTTCGGGGATGGTGAGGTCAAGCGCCTTGAGCCGTGCTTCGATCTCTCCGTCCATAGTCGCCTCCGCATCTTTCCAGTAGGGCTTGTCCCATAACCCTCTGACCATTGAGCAAATTGGCCCTTCAAGCAAGCACGTGCCTAGCCCTTGTTCGGTTCCGCGGTTGGTGCGAAAAAGTCGGGCTGCGCCAGTGTCTTGACGCCGGCCTAGTGAGGCCTGCCTGCTTGGCGCAAAGTGGCGAAGGTCGAAGGCGAGGGTCAAAATGGTCGAGTTCTGTGGACAGAGGGTGCTTGCTTTGGTGTTGGCGGCCGGCCTTCTCGACCTCAGCCTCGCCGCGCCGGCCAGTGCTCTCGCGGCGAAAGAGCCGATCAAGCTTGTCGCCCATCGCGCCGTCTACGAGATGACGCTCGACGATGCCCGCTCGGCCTCCGGCATTACCGGGATCGATGGGCGCATGGTGTTCGAGTTTACCGGCTCCCCGTGCGACGGCTATTCGCTCAATATGCGCATGGTCACGCAGATGACGGACACGCAGGGTCAGACCAATCTGACCGATCTTAGATCATCGACCTGGGAGCAAGGCGACGGCCAGAAATTCCGTTTTCAGTCGGCGCAATATCTGAACGACAAGCTGGGTGACGTCACCATGGGGCGCGCGGTTCGCGTTCCTCCGAACGCAGACGTCAAGGTGAAGATCAGTCAGCCGGCTGCAGCAGAGCTCGATCTTCCGGCACAAGTGCTGTTTCCTACCCAGCATAGTCTCGCCCTGATCGATGCTGCGCTCGCCGGACAGACGCTGTTCCAGGCGCGCATCTACGATGGGTCGGAGAAGGGGCGCAAGGTCTATGACACGACCGCCTATATCGGCAAGATGGTTAAGCCTGGGGCCGATGCGGACAAGCTGGAATCCGTGGCGAAGGACAAGGGGCTCGGCGATCTTGCGTCATGGCCGGTGTCGATCGGCTATTTCGAGCCGAAGGACGGCGACCTGACGCCAAGCTACCAGATAGACTTTCGTCTCTATGCCAATGGCGTGAGCCGCGACCTTTTGATCGACTATGGCGATTTTTCCATTCATGGGACGCTCACCTCGCTTGAATATCTGAAAGCGACAGAGTGTCACCCTACGCCATAGCCGCCGTAAGAGTGTTGCCGATCGCGGGGGTGATCGGCAGGAAAGCGCCGCTGCCATAGAGTTAACGCCCGCCTCGGCTTGAGGCCCAATTTGGGCGTTAGCCATGCCCGAAACTTCCCATTTCCCTACGGCTTTGCCAGGCCTCTAAAGAGTTTGGTTACGGGTTTACGTTGAAATCCCGGCTACAGAGGATGGGAGCAAAGCACGATGTTTTGGAGGGTTAGGCCGGCTCCGAGCGCAATGGCACATCGTGGCGATATCGCCCATCATAGGCCGATCGAATCGCCGGGACTGAGGCCGATGACCAAGACCGTTCTCATCGTGGAGGACAACGAGCTCAATATGAAGCTCTTCCACGATCTCCTCGATGCGCACGGCTACCGTACGTTGCAGACGAGGAACGGCGTGGAGGCCCTGGCGCTTGCCCGCGAGCATCGGCCCGACCTCATCCTCATGGATATCCAGCTGCCCGAGGTGTCAGGCCTCGAAGTGACTAAGTGGCTGAAGGAGGATGATCAGCTCCGTTCGATCCCAGTCGTCGCCGTCACCGCCTTCGCCATGAAGGGCGACGAGGAGCGCATCCGTGAAGGCGGCTGCGAGGCTTACATCTCGAAGCCCATCTCAGTTGCCATGTTCCTTGACACTGTGCGCCAGTTCATCGGCGCCGCACGATAGTAAGCGTACAAAGTCATGACCGCCCGCGTACTCGTAGTTGACGACGTCGACGCCAACGTGAAGCTGCTTGAGGCCCGGCTGACGGCGGAATATTTCGAGGTGCGCCCCGCGCGGAGCGGGCCCGAGGCGTTGCACATCTGCGCGCGCGAACGGGCCGACGTTATCCTGCTCGACGTGATGATGCCGAGCATGGACGGGTTTGAGGTTTGCCGCCGGCTGAAATCGGAGCCGCGCACGCAGCATATCCCGGTCATCATGGTCACCGCTCTCGATCAGCCCGCGGACCGGGTGAAGGGGCTGGAGGCGGGGGCCGACGACTTCCTCACCAAGCCTGTCGACGACATCGCACTCATCACGCGGGTGAAGAATCTCGCGCGTCTCAAGATGCTGACCGACGAGATGCTGATGCGCGCCTCGACCGAAGAGCAGATGGGCTTTGCCGCCACTATGGGCATTAGGCTCGACCGGCTCGGGCGCGGCGGCCGCATTCTGCTTGTCGAGGACCGTGACCGTTCGGCGGACCGCATCATCGAGGCGCTCAAGACTGAGCACGACGTCGAGCGTGAGGCGGATCCCGCGCGCGCGCTACTCCGCCTTCCCGACGGCAATTTCGATCTCGCAATCGTCAGCCTTAGCCTCGATCATGCCGACGGCCTGAGACTGTGCTCCCAGGTTCGCTCGCTCGACCGCACCCGGCATCTGCCGATTATGATCATCATCGAGCCCGGTGACGAGGCGCGCCTTCTACGCGGCCTCGACATGGGGGTCAATGACTATATCGTGCGTCCGGTGGATTCAAATGAGCTGCTTGCGCGGGTGCGCACGCAAGTGAAGCGCAAGCGCTACACCGATCATTTGCGCACCAGGCTCGAGGAGACGGTCGAGATGGCGATTCTCGATCCACTCACCGCGCTGCATAACCGCCGCTATATGACGAGCCACCTCAAGACGCTGTTCGACGAGTCCTCGCAGCGTGGCAAGCCGCTCTCGGTTCTCCTGCTCGACATCGATTACTTCAAGGCGGTCAACGACAGCTATGGGCATGACGCTGGAGACTCGGTCTTGCGCGAGTTCGCCGCGCGCGTCCGCCGCAATATTCGCGGTATCGACCTCGCTTGCCGACTGGG
>JBLMXO010000085.1:0-19775 GCA_050257815.1 Actinomycetota bacterium | reverse complement strand
TCCGATTCTCCGTCGTCACCACCGTGTAGGGGTCTTGCTCGGCAAAATTGATCGCGTAGGTCTCGATGCCGGCGCGGCCAAGCGCGATCTTCTGGTGAATCGTGATCTCGGCCTTATCGCCGTCCGCGCTCACATCGGCGCGATAGACATGGTTCGGGAGAAGCGGCGCGTCGGCGTTGAACCAGCAGGTTTTAATGCGCCCGCCAAGCATCACATAGGCATCGACAGGCCGGGCGGCCGCGATCGCCATCCGGGCTGCGGGCTGAGCCGCGACTGGCACGGCACCAGTGCTCTCTTCGTCCGCTTGAGGCGACTCGCCGCCGAACATTCCAAGCGAGGGTACGGCGGTACGCACGCCGCAACCTGCAAGCATCGCGACCGCCAAGCCGAGCGCAAGAACCAACCGGGGCCATCCCATCGCGTTACAATTCCCCCACGAGCGCGATCTCAGTCGCGAAAATTCACATATTGCAACGGCAGCTCCACCTTGAGCCCCCTGATGTGCTGGATCACCGCCTGCAGATCGTCGCGCTTCTTGCCCGAGACCCTGAGCTCGTCACCCTGGACCGTGACCTGCACCTTGAACTTTCCGTCCTTGATCTCCTTGACGAGACGCTTGGCGAGTTCACGGTCGATGCCCTGGCGAATGAGCGCCTTCTGCCGTACGGCTTGGCCAGCCGCCTTTTCCATCGGCTTATAGTCGATCACGCCCACGTCGATTTTGCGGCGGGCGAAATGGCCCTGCAAAAGCTCGTGCATCTGCTGGAGCTTGAGCTCATCGTCGGCGTTGATCGTGATCTCAGCGCCGATCCGCTCGACCCGCGACTGCGAATTCTTAAAGTCATATCGCTGGCTTATCTCGCGCATCACGTTGGCGAGCGCGTTATCGACCTCGGTGAGGTCGGTCTTCGAGACGATGTCGAATGACGGCATTCAAGGCCTCCGCCCGTGCCCTTTGCTGCCAAGATCATGCGTGAGGCTTCAGCCGGTGGGGACCTGACGGTGCCTGTTCCTCGGATTCGCCAAGAGGGAACAAATCCTCTCCCCGCTAGCTCGCCACGCGGTGGGCGCCGGCCTCCACAAGCTCAGGCTGAGGATTACGAGCCTGCTCGAGCCTGAGCCGCTCGGCGTCGCGCTCCTCTAGGAGCTCGATCTTCTTCAGGTCCTCGATGGCTTCATCAAGATCGCCGCGGGCCGCCGAGAGCTTAGCTTCTAAATCCTGAGCCGAGGCGGTGAGGTTATTGCGCCTTTGGATCGCGGCCTTGGCAAAGGTCGGATAGGCGTAATGATTGACGTCAGATATACCGGCGCGCTCTTGCTCGATCGCGATCTGCCGGTCGAGATCGGCCGCCATATGGCTGAATTCGCCGATCATCGTCTCGATTTCGGCCACCTTGCGGCGCTTCTCTTCAACCTCGAAGCGCTTCAAGCGAATGACTGCATCTCGTGACTTCATGGCTTCATAACCCTCAGAACCAACTCAGACCCCGTAACGGTGAATTCAATAATTATGCCAGCCGCACGACGCCGCAGGAGGCCATGGCGCGGACGGCCGGCATGCCGTTCGAGGGACAGCAAGAATCGGGCTTTCCGACTGCTGCCAGGACGTTCGCGATGCCGTTCATGTGCTTGAACAGAATCAGCAATTCGCGCCTCTCAAGCCACAAGACCACGCCAGGACCGAAAGCCCCCTGCCCCTCGCGGCCATCATCGCCAACATCGCTTAAGGGGCAGTAAACCATATAGGTGGCATTTAATATGGGTGGCATTTAACTGATGCGAGTTGGGGCGCCCGAAAAGGGACGGTTAGGAATTCGCCTTCGGCTTAGCTTTTGTTAACTATTGACCGTTAATTTGTTGATTCGAATTAACCAATCGGGCGTGGCGTTATGGGTCAGGGGATAAGCCGGACTGGCTGATGACGGGGGATTTGACATGCGGGTTCTGCTGATCGAGGACGACAGCGCCACGGCTCAGAGCATTGAGCTGATGCTCCAGTCCGAGGGATTTAACGTCTATAAGACGGACCTCGGCGAAGAGGGCGTCGACCTCGGCAAGATCTACGACTACGACATTATATTGCTCGACCTTAACCTCCCCGACATGAGCGGGTACGAGGTGCTTAAGACCTTAAGGGTGAGCAAGGTTCAGACTCCAATCCTCATCCTTTCCGGTCTCGCCGGTATCGAGGACAAGGTCAGGGGTCTCGGCTTCGGCGCCGACGATTACATGACAAAGCCCTTCCACAAGGACGAGCTCGTCGCCCGCATCCACGCCATCGTGAGGCGGTCGAAAGGCCATGCTCAATCCGTCATCCAGACGGGGGGCTTGAAGGTCAATCTCGACACCAAGACCGTGGACGTTAACGGCCAGCGCGTGCATCTGACCGGCAAGGAATATCAGATGCTCGAGCTGCTCTCTCTGCGCAAGGGCACCACGCTGACTAAGGAGATGTTCCTGAATCATCTCTATGGCGGGATGGACGAGCCCGAGCTCAAGATCATCGACGTCTTCATCTGCAAGCTCAGGAAGAAGCTCGCGGCCGCTACCGGCGGCAAGCACTATATCGAGACGGTGTGGGGCCGCGGCTACGTGCTGCGCAACCCGGAAGACGAATCCGAAGCCGCCTAGCCCTTCGTCTTTGCATTATGGCTCTTGTCATGCCCGGCCTCGTGCCGGGCATGACCGCTTTGCGACCCGAATTTCTGCTTAGGCGAGCCGGTACCGCGGTTTCGCGATCAGCTTTGGCCAACCGCGGAGCGTGTGGGACTGCTGGAGATTCCGCCTTTGCGCCACTCGGCCTCCTCGCGCGCACGGGCAGCCAAGGCTGCCATTGGCGTGAAGCAGAACACGCCGTGATGATTCTCGGGGACCGCCCTGAACTCGCTGCTGTGACTCGTGGGCGTCTCGGCCGCGCCCAGCACGAGATAGCCGTCAGGCGCAAGCTGCGCCGCGAGCCTCGACAGCACTTGGCGCTTGGTGGCGTCATCGAAATAGATCAGCACGTTGCGGCAGAAAACGACGTCGAACCTCCCGAGCGCAGTGCAGTCCTGTAGCAGGTTATGGGTTTGAAACGTTACCTTCGCGCGGATGTTAGGCCTGATCTCCCAGCCCCTTCCGATCTTGCTGAAATGCTTGACCAGCAGAGAGACTGGCAAACCTCTTTGCACTTCGAATTGGCTGTAGAGGCCTTTGCGCGCCCTCTCGAGCGCCTCCTCGACAAAGTCGGTGGCGAGGATCTCTATCGTCCAACCCACGAGCTGCCGCTCGCGCTCGGCGAGCTCGATCGCGAGCGAGTAGGGCTCCTGCCCGGTCGCCACCGCGGCACACCACACCCTAATGCGGCGCGATGCCTCTCGCCGTGCCATCAGTTTCGGCAACATCCCATTGATGAAGTAATGGAACGGAACTTTGTCGCGGAAGAAATAGGTCTCCTGCACGGTCGCCGCCTGTGCCACGCGCTCGCGCAGCTCGTGAGCATCGGGTCTCATCATGGCGAGGGCAAGCTGGGCAGCCGAGGAAAGCCCTAACTCTCTCAACACGGGCCTGAGCCTCGCCTCGAGCAAATCCTCCTTGTCGTCGCCCAGATGGAGACCCGAATACTCCTTGAGGAGCCTGCGCAATAAGCCGAACTCATGCACCATCATGGCCGCATGCCCTGCACGAGCTTAGTCACCGTCGCGGCGATGCCCGCAGGCGGAAGGAGGGCCGCGCAGGCCCCGACCGAGGCCGCAGCAGCCGGCATTCCCCACACGACACTCGAACTCTCGTCCTGCGCGATCACACTGCCGCCGGCATCGGCGATTGAGCGCGCGCCGGCGGCGCCGTCATGACCCATGCCGGTGAGCACGATGCCGAGCGCTGCCGGACCGAAGGTGTGCGCTACGCTTCGAAACAAAGGATCGATGGCCGGCCGGCAAAAGTGAACCGGCGGTTCATCGCCAATGCGCAGGACCGGGCTCACAGGACGTGCGACAGTCATGTGATGACCGCCGGGGGCGATATAGGTGATGCCGGGCTTCACCGGCTCGCCATCGCTGCCCTCTTTCGTCTCCCGCCCCGTAGCCTTGCTAAGTCTCTCGGCGAGGATCGCGGTGAAAACAGGCGGCATGTGCTGCGCGATCAGCACGGGGATGCGCGATAACGCGGAAGACATTGCGCCGAGCATGCCGGCAAGCACTTGCGGACCACCCGTCGAGCTGCCAATGGCGATCACCCGCGGCGGAACGAGCGAAAACGGCCGGTAAGAGAAAGCAAGCCCCGCGTGGGCTGCATCTACAGAGACTGAGGTCGCTCCGTCTCCGAGTCGCACACAGGGTCGCACCCGG
Source organism: Actinomycetota bacterium (assembly GCA_050257815.1). Taxonomy (GTDB): domain Bacteria; phylum Pseudomonadota; class Alphaproteobacteria; order Rhizobiales; family Methyloligellaceae; genus Methyloceanibacter. The sequence continues at coordinate 15,447 of JBLMXO010000085.1, read as the reverse complement.
CCGAGCGCCCTGATCTTGCGGATCACCTCGCCGCGGAAGTCCGAAGACAGCGTGAGCTCGAAATTGGAATCCGGCTTCGGCAAATAGTCGATCGCGCCGAGCGCCAATGCCTTGAAGCTAATTTCCGCGTTGCGCTTGGTGAGGGTGGACACCATCAGCACCCGCACGCCAGGCTTCGCCTCCAGCAAGAGCGGGAGCGCCGCAAGCCCGTCCATCACGGGCATCTCGACGTCGAGCAGGACGAGATCGGGAGCGCTCCGCACCACGTCGGCGACGGCAAGTTTGCCGTTGGCATGACGGGCGACCACCTCGATGTCCGGCTCTTCATCCAGCCAGCGCGAGACGAGGCCCCGCACCACTGCCGAGTCGTCGACGATCATCACTCTGATCGGAGTTTCGCCAAGTGGCAGCTCGGCTATGGCCGGCGCCGCGGGAGACATGACCGCCCCAGGATGATGCATGGGTCTCAAAGGGGCCTTAGATCAGCCCGACCTCATGGAACTTGGCCTCGATGATGTCCCGGTCGAACGGCTTCATGATGTACTCATTGGCCCCAGCCGAAATGGCCCGCGTGATGTGCTCGACGTCGTTCTCGGTGGTGCAGAAGATCACCTTCGGCTCATTGCCGCCGCGCTCCTTGCGCAACGCCACGAGGAAGGCGATGCCGTCCATCACTGGCATGTTCCAATCAAGCAGCACCGCATCAGGCATCGACCTGCGACACTGGTCGAGCGCATCGCGACCGTTCTCCGCCTCGGAGGAGGAGAACCGCAACTCCTCGAGGATGCGGCGAGCCACTTTGCGGATCACGGCGCTGTCATCTACCACCAGGCAATGTTTCATACGTTCCTCGCGGAGCTCTTGTGTTGGGTCGATCAGACCATCGCGCCAAATTGATTGAAGTCGAGCACCTTCTCGACATCGAGCACAACCATAAGCCTGTGATCGAGGCGATGAACGCCGGCACAGACGCGCGTCCAGCATCCGTCGAGATTGACGGGATTTGCTTCATAAGTGGACCGCTCGAGGTGCAGCACGTCACCGGCGCGATCGACGATAAGGCCATAGAGCTCGCCACGCTCCTCCATGCCGATCGCGATCGCCGGCGACCCCTCGCTGCGCGGCGGCAGGCTGAGCCTCCGTCGCAAGTCGATCGCGGTGACGATGCGGCCGCGCAGATTGAGGACCCCAGCCACTTCCGGCGGCGCAAGCGGCACTTGCGACAGGCCGCGCGGCACGAACACATCGCGCACACGCTCGAGGGGCAGGCCAAAAAGCTGCCCCGCTGTCTCGACTGTGACGTAACCCTCTGTCGTCCGGTCGAAATTGGCCGTCATGCCGCAACCCCCCAAGGCCGGCGGCAAGCCTCGATGGCATGAATCAGTTTCTGCCGATCGAACTTGCCGACATAACTCACAAAGCCCGCCGCGCGACTGCGCTCGATAAGACGGGGGTTCGAATGGGACGAGAGCGCAATGAGCGGGGTCTTGCCCCAAGCCGGGTCGTCCTTGAGGCGCTCTGCAAGCGCGATGCCGTCCATGCCCGGCATATCGAGATCCGAGACAATCAGATCGAAGGTGGCACCTCCCTCTTTCAGCGCGAGCGCCTCCTCGCCCGAACCCGCAAGCGTCACGTCATAACCTCTCGCCGCAAGTAGCGGCGCGAGCATGTCGCGGAAGAAGTGGCTATCGTCGATGAGTAGGAGCCTTGCTGCACGCTCCGCCTCCTCGAACTTGGCGGCGAGGCGCTTTCCGAGACCGCGGCCGAGATAGTGCGAGATATCGACGATCTCGACCGCCTTGCCCCTGACAATCGCCGCACCGATCACACCCGGCGCGTCGGCCTCGAGCTCGATGGCGAGCTTCTCCTCGACGATGTCCACGATCTCATCGACGGCGAGCCCGACGTGAAGATCGCCCTCGGTGAACACCACCACGGGCTGCACGCCGTCATGACGCTTGCTTGCGTCAGTGTCGATATAGACGATCGGCATCAACACGCCGCGATATTGAACCACGTCTTCGCCATTGCAGCGTTCGACAGCGTCAAGATCGATTTCTTCGAGCCGCGTGATGAGCGAGAGCGGAACCGCCTTGAGTGACGGCGAACCGGCCCGAATTAGCAGCAGCGCCGTCTTGTCTTCAGTCGCGACCTGAGCGCTGTAATCCACCGCATGTCCTATTTCCGTCTGCGCGTCGACCGAGCCCGCGAGCGCGCCGAGCGCATTCGGATCGATGATCATGATGACGCTACCATCACCCAGAATGGTGTTGCCCGAGAACATGTTGACATGTCGGAGCAGGCTCGACATCGGCTTCACCACGATTTCCTCGGTTCGGAAGACGCTGTCGACCAAAACGCCGAACCGGCGCGCACCGATCTGCATCACTGCAACGGTGAGGATGCTGCCAGCATTGCGTTCGAACATGCTGCCGGCGCCTTCGAGCTTCAAAAGCTGCGTGAGGTCGAGCAGCGGCAAAAGCTTGTCGCGCAGTCGGAGCACGGCGGTGTCGTTGATCACCTCGACCTGATGACCCGACGTGGGGCCCGTGCGCACTAGTTCGATCACGCTGAATTGTGGGATGGCGAAGCGATGGCCTCCGGCTTCGACGATCAGGGCCGCCATGATGGCGAGCGTCAGGGGAATCTTGATGACGAAGGTCGTGCCTGCACGCGAGGATTGCTTTAGCTCGACCGTTCCCCCGATCAGCTCGATATTGTTGCGCACGACGTCCATGCCTACGCCACGGCCAGAGACGCCGCTTACCACGTTTGCCGTGGAAAACCCGGGGCGGAAGATGAAATTGTAAATGTCGCTGTCGCTCAAGCGGTCGAGCTCTGCGAGCGTAGCGAGACCGTTCTCGTGCGCCTTGGCGCGAATCCTTTGCGCATCTAGCCCGCGCCCGTCGTCGGCAACCTCGATGACGATGTAGCCGCCGTGCTGATAGGCACTCAACTTGATGCGGCCAATGTCGGGCTTGCCCCCCGCCACTCGCTCGGCGCGAGATTCGATGCCGTGATCCGCGGAGTTGCGGATCATGTGGGTGAGCGGATCCTTGATCATCTCGAGCACCTGGCGATCGAGCTCGGTATCGCCTCCGCTCATGTCGAGCTCGATCTTCTTGCCGAGATCGAGTGAGAGTTCGCGCACGAGCCTCGGCAGCTTTTGCCAGGCATTGGCGATCGGCTGCATGCGCGCCTTCATGATCCCTTCTTGCAGCTCGGCGGTGACATTGGAGAGCCGCTGCAAAGGAGACTTGAAATCGCTGTCGCCGGTGCGGCGCACGAGATCGAGCAATTGGTTGCGCGTGAGCACGAGCTCGCTCACAGTCGTCATCAGATGCTCAAGTGTGTCGACCGAGACCCTGACGGTCTGGGCTCGCGCATGGCTTTCCCTTGCATTGGCATCAAAGGCTACCTGCGCGTCTGCCCCGTCGGCGGGCTTATCCTCGGGGCCGGTGGTCTCACGCCAGGCACGCTCGAGGTCATCGAGGGCTGAGTGACTTGGCGGGAGATATTCCTGGCTGGTTTGAGCAGATGTGAGGTTTGCCTCGTCGGGCAAGGAGAGCGCCTGCAACTTGCCGATCAGGTCGGCATCGGACCCTTGCGGCTCGCTGCCGTCGCGCTCGAGCCCTTCGAGGATTTGCTTGATGCGGTCGATGCTCTTGAGAATAACGCTCACGCCCTCGACGGTGACGGGAGCACCATCGCGATATTGTCCCATCAAGGTCTCGGCGGCATGAGCGAGCTTGGCGAGGCGTACAAGGCCGAGGAAGCCGCAGGTGCCTTTGACCGTGTGGACCAGCCGAAAGATGGTGTTGAGCATCTCGGCGTTGTTGGGGTCCTGCTCGAAGCGGACGAGCTCGACGTCGAGCTGGTCGAGGCCTTCATTGGTCTCGGTAAGGAATTCCCCTAGCAGCTCGTCCATGATCCACCCCGGCGCGCACGCAACGACGCGCGCCTAAGCCCCCTTAGCCACGTCCGGGGATTCTTGGTGGACTCTGGTTTACGTTCCGTTGACCAGCGCGATAATTCCGCCTTGGCGGGCGGATTTGCGCCCGTTAGGCCGCCTTGAACTCGACCTCGCCGTCGCGGGCTTCTGCCGACACCCTCATACCCGAAGCGGCGGCCACGAGGCTCGCGTAATAAGGCTGGATCGAGTGCGAATCGATTGCCACCCCATTTCCGCCGAGGAGCAGCCCCCTCACCTGGTCGGTCAGCCGCGCCGCTTCGCCTTTTGCGGTGACTACAAAACTGACCGCCGGCGGCGTGCCGTCGATCGCCACGCTGATCGTCCCGCCGCGCGGCAGCGCCATCATGCCGAGCGCGACGAGGTTGAGCAGAAGCTTGACCTTGTTCTTGGGCAACATCACCGGCGGCCCCTGCCAGGCGAGCTGATGCTTGGCGCTTCCCTGCACGAACTCACGCGCCACCTTCTCCGCGTCGCGGAGATCGATCTCGGCTCCCGCCGAGCCCGCAGCGCCAAAGGCAAGCCTCGCGAATTGCAGCTTGGCCGACGCTTGCAGCGCGCTCTTGCGGATCAGGTCCATGGCCGCCTCGCGCATGGCCTGGTCGGGCTCCTCGGCAAGCATCTCGAGACCATTGGCGATCGCCGCCACCGGATTGATCACATCATGACAGATGCGGCTCGAAACGAGCGCCGCAAGATCGAGATTGCCGATTGCCGTAGGCTCGGTCATAGCCTCCTCCTTCGCTTCCGCCATCGAGCGGACTGGCCCGCATCTGAATTTCTGCTACAGGAGGGACGCGTCCGCCCGGGAAAGGCCGGCCTTCACAGCGCGGCGCGCAACCGAAGCAGCGAATCACCATCACCTGATGAGTATTCTGCCTTGTCAGCCACAACACACACAACAATGACTGAAGGCGCTGGTGCGCTCGATTTCGCCCGTGCGGCCGCGGCTCTCACCGATACCGCTGCCCGCGCAGGTGCCGCGATCATGAAGCACTTTCACGGGGATACCGAGGTCACGCTCAAAGATGATCAGAGCCCAGTGACCCTCGCCGATAGGGACTCTGAGGCCATCATCCTCAAAGATCTCAAGCGGCTCGCTCCTGATATTCCTGTGGTCTCGGAAGAATCGGCAAGGGGCAGCAACGCCGCGCTAGGCGACCGCTTCTTTCTCGTCGACCCGCTCGACGGCACCAAGGAGTTCATCAAGAAGCGGAGCGATTTCACGGTGAATATCGCGCTGATCGATCATGGGCGCCCGAGCTTCGGACTCGTCTATGCGCCGGCACGAGCGCTGCTCGCCGTTACGGCTGGCGACGGCAAGGCGATCGAGGCCGAGCTTCCGCCGAGGACCTCCGGCGCTGACCTCACAAAGCTCAAGCAGAAGACGCTTAAGGTCCGTGCGGGTGACCCCGAAGGACTGACGGCACTCGTGAGCCTCTCCCATCTCGATCCAGAGACCGAGGCGTTCCTTGCCAAGCTCAAGATCGCCAAGCGCTCCGGCGCTGGCTCATCGGTCAAATTCCTCGAGATCGCGCGTGGCGAAGCCGACGTCTACCCGCGCTTCGGACCGACCATGGAGTGGGACACGGCAGCAGGCCAAGCCGTGCTCGAAGCAGCAGGCGGCAAAGTCGTCACCGCCAACGGCGAACCGCTCCGCTACGGCAAGATCGCCGGCGGCTTGCGCAATCCAAGCTTCATTGCCTGGGGCCGCTAGCGCCTACCGGGTGATCGGCAAATGCCGCTGCGGCGAGCTTCAAAGCATGGTCGCGGACATCGCCCGGCCAGACAGCTGTGATCTCGACGAAGCGCGTGCGCTTCCCCGCGAACAGCGCGCGCGCCGCCTCTTCGAATTCTGGATCATTGCCGGCGATCGCCGCCATGAAGCGATAAGCGGCGGCTTCCGACTCACGCTTTCGCTCTTTCCCGCTTCCCGCGCGTCTTGCTTCTTCGACCAGCTTGCGCAAGGCGACGGAGGCTCCGCCCGGCTGGCGGGTAAGCCAGTCCCAATGCCGCGGCAGCAGCGTCACTTCGCGTGCGACCACACCAAGCTTCGGGCGCCCCGGTCCGCGCGGCCGTCGCTCGGGCTGCGAGCTAGTGCTTTCCGCTGAGGGAACCGCGAGACGGCGAATGACGTCCTGCACGGTGCCCCTGAAATCGATTTCCACAGGCTCGGCCGTCAAATCGTCGAAGATAAGGATCGTCGAGGCCTCGCCCCGATCGATCACGGTCTTGACCTTAGCCGCGACCACAGCAACCGGCCCGGAAGCGATTCGGGTCGTGCCCTGAAAGGCGGTGCAGTTGGTATCAGCCATCGCGAGCGCTCCAGACGAGGCTGGCAATTTTACCCGGATAAAATCGTGGGGTCAATAAATTACCCGGATAGGGGGTGACCTTGGCGTTCAACGGTTCGTTAGCCAAGGTTTGATAGCAGTTGATTCAAAATCGTGGCTTTCCCCCACCCCCACGAGCCAAAGGACACGGGTGATGCGAGTTCGAGTCCCGTCGCTTGCGATGCTTCCGGCCTTGTTGCTGGCCCTGCCCGTCGCGGCATGGGCTCAAGCTGACGGCCCCATGGTCATCACGCCGCAGCCTGGCGCGACCCCACCACCGCCTCCGAGCGGGGCGGGAAAGGCACCTGCGACGCCCTACCGGCCTTATGTGCCGCCTCAATCAGAGAACAGCGGCGGGAGCTTCACGCTCGAGGAGATCAAGGAGAGCGGGGGCCATTTTTTTGGCAAGGTTTCAATGGGTTTCGCCCACGTCGTGGAATACGCCTTCCACCGCGCGGGGCGTCCAAACGGCTATATTCTCGGCGAGGAGGCGGGCGGCGCTTTTGTTGCCGGACTGCGCTACGGCGAGGGCACGCTCTACACCAAGGACGCCGGCAACTATAAAGTCTACTGGCAGGGCCCATCCCTCGGCTACGACTTCGGCGGCGACGGCTCGAAGACCATGGTCCTCGTCTACAATTTGCAGAGTCCAAGCGATATTTTCGACCTATATGCGGGCGTTGACGGATCGGCCTATTTCATCGGTGGCGTGGGCGTTACCTTTCTCTCCAATGACCACGTGACCCTAGCGCCCATCAGCTCGGGCATAGGGTTGAGGCTCGGCGCCAATGTGGGCTATCTGAAATATACCCGGGAGCCCACCTGGAATCCGTTCTAGTTTGGCGCTAATGAAGGCGTCGCGGGAGGCCGCAGGGGGTTGCCGCGCCGCAAAAAGGGCACCAAGTTACGCTTAGGCTCACCTATGCGCAGTCGCCTAGGCGACGCGAAGGGGCGATGCTGGGGAGCGCTGATTTCGATGATCGAGTGGCTAATGTTCGGGGCGCTTGGCTTCCTTCTCGGATGCCTGCTGGCGCTCATGCTCGCCCCTCCCCTGTGGAACCGAGCGGTCAAGCTGACCACCCGGAGGTTGGAAGCGACTATGCCGATGTCGCTTATCGATATCCAGGCGGACAAGGACCAGCTGCGCGCCGAATTTGCCATCGAGCTGCGCAAAGTTGAAGTCGCTCTTGATAAGTCCAAGGAGAAGGCCGCCCGCGAGTTGATCGAGGCGAATAAGCGCCGGGTCGAGATCCAAATGCTCAATACTGAGCTTGCGGGTGCGAAGAGCCAGCTCCAGGAGGGCGAGAACGCCAATCGGGTCCTGCAGCAGACCATCAAGCGCCGCCTGCCTGACCTCGACAGTCGGCTGAAGGCCGCCAAGAAGGCCCTGGCCGAGCTCGAGGCGGTCAACGCCGAGCTCCGCAACACTGTCGCCTCGCAGTCCGAAGCACTCAAGACAGCACGCAGTACATTGCATAACCAGCGCGCCGATATCGAGCGCCTGCGTACGGCACTTGAGGCCGGCGGCGTACGTGGCTCGGGCAAGGTCGATGCGCGCGCTGTCAATGAAAGTCAGCGGCTTGCCGCCGAGCTGTCGCGGATGCAAGACGAACTTGAACGCGCGCGGACGAGTGCCGAGGAATATGCCTTTCTGCGCCGCGAGATGACGCGCCTCGCCCAACACATCCTGGCCGCAGCACGTAGCCAAGGGACGACGGTGTCGCAGCAGCGCATGGTCTTGGAGGTGGCGCAGGCCTTCCCGCAATTCGGCGGTCTCGAAGTGCCCGAGGAGCCGCAGGAGCCCGAGGCTCCGCATTACGCGACGAATGGCGGCGGAAATGGCGCTTACCACCACGAGCAGGCAGTCGCCGAGCCGCAAGTCGAGACCGTTGCCCAGGAATACCAGGAGATCAGGGCCCGGTCAGAAGACATGGCGGCGCCTGCAGATCAGGGTCCTGCCGAGGACGAAGCCGAAGCACCACGCGCCTCGATCGCCCAACGTTTCGCGGCGCGGAGAGAGAGACGCCGCGCCGGCAAGTCAAGCGGCAGTGGTGGTGGCGGCAGTCTGAGGGATCGGCTTCGCGGCCTCGTTGCCGAGTAGCCCAAGAGTTAGACCCTCGGCCCGGTTTGCAAGAATCGACGCGAGTCTCCTTCGAGCCTGAGCGCCGTCAGCCGCCCGGTGAAGCACGCCCCAGTGTCGATGCCGATGCGGTTCGGCCGCATGACCGGCTCGTTTCCCGGCGTGTGACCATGCACCACGATCTTGCCAAACGAGCCCGTGTGATTGAGGAACGGAGCGCGGATCCAGATGAGATCGGATTCGCCTTGGGCGGAGAGTGGCACGCCCGGACGAAGACCCGCATGAACGAAGAGATAGCCCCCAAATGACAGGCTGAGCTTGAGCATCCTGAAGAAGGCAAGATGCTCTTGGGGCAACGCTGCAGCGAAGGCGCTGCGCCAGGCGGCAGCGCTCGCGCGCGCATGGTCGAGTCGCTTTATATCGAGACCATAGGAGGCCATGGTCGCATCGCCTCCGTTGATCCGCCAATGCTCGAGCGGCGTCGTGCCATCAAGAAAGCCAAGAAGCATCGCCTCGTGGTTGCCTTTGAGGAAATGGCAATCGAAGCCCTTGGGTAGTTCGCCGAGAAGGATGTCGACGACTCCTTTGCTGTCTGGCCCGCGATCAACGTAGTCGCCAAGGAAAACGAGCATCCTGGTGCGGGCGTTGCTGCACGCGGCCGCATCGGCCGCGATCTCATCGAGGAGAGGGCGCAGGAGGTCGGATCTGCCGTGAGTATCGCCGACCGCATAGAGCAGTTGGCCCTCCGGCAACGTCGGATGATCCAAGCTGTGTTGGGTCGTCAGCGACATGGCGACCCACTCTAATGCAAATGGCGTGAAGCGCGCGCGTTATGTGTGCTCCGCCGTGCCCGAAAGCTCGTGGTAGAGCCGTGCTGGCAGGCCGAAGACCGTCGTCACGCAATCGACCCTGAGCCCGATGAAGAGAACCATCTCTCCATTCCTGAGCTGGTCGTCCTCCGTGATCACGTAGAGCTCATCGATATTGAGCGGAGGAAGCCCCTTGGCCGTGGCGGCACGGCTTTCGAAGGCCTCGAGATCGGAGCCGGCGAGATAGTCGTATTTGGCGTGGACCTGCTTGATCGCGGCCAGGATCTCGCTTTCCGGCTTGCACGCGAGCGGCTGCGAAACCGGGCCTTCGCCGTTGTAATAGGTCGTGCCGTGCTCCTGGACGAGAGGTCCGAGCTTATGGGAATAGGCGTTGAACGCGGCGAAGCCGATCAGACTTGCGGCGAGCGCAAACCCAGCCAGGATTTTCGACCAGAGTGGCATCGTCATGCATCCATGTTCGACGACCCGGTCCTGTCGCTACACCCCAGTCTGAACGCTTTCGCCTCGTTCCGCCAGGGTTAGATCGCGCTATCCGTCTCGCAAACCACAGTATCGCGATGGCTGCATTCGGGCAGCTTGTAGCCTATCACCGTGCCGGTCCTAAGATCGACGATGGGAGCCGGGCAACCCACCCGCCAGACGCGCCATTGCGAGTTGCGATGCGCCTCGTCCCAACTGGTCGCGAGCTGGATCCCGGCCCGCGCGCACTGTGCCCCTTGAGCAAAATCGGGGTTGAGCGGCAATGCGGGATCGTCGGCCGCGCTGAGCTGCGAACCTTCGGCTGGATCGTAGAGCTGCACTTCGTTCCGGCGGCAGGTCATCATCGAGTTCTCGGTCGCCCATTCCAGGTTCTGCGCGCCGGTCATGGCGGCATTCTGGTCGGGAGCGCCTGCGATCGCGACCTTGCAGACGATGAGCACAAGGACTGGAGGAATATGCACGGTCATGGCTATGCCCCCCCTGCAAGCGCGCCGAAAAGGCCTTCGACCTTCTCGGCTTTGAGTTTCAGGGGTGGTGCCGTCGGTGGCTGCCTAACAGCAGTTGCGGAGAGCGCGAAGCTCGCCACCGCGGCCAGCGTGAGGTGTAACAGCATCGATAGGGCCTCCTATGCGAGTTGCCAGAATCAGCAACGCTTACGGACCCAGCCTGCCTTAGACTGGAACTTGCCCTTTGACGCTCCTCCTATGTTGCAACGCGAAAAGAGAAGTCTGATTTCCTAATTGGCGGAGCCTAGATAGATCCCTGATCTCAGTCAGCGACTAAATCTAAGCTCCTGTGCTTGCCTCTCATTTTCGGTTCCAATTGCGCTCCGGTCAGACAGGATAACCAATCAAACCTTACGCACTCGTAATGTTGCACCGCAAAAATATGATTCGCAAGACCCACCTAGGGTAGGCCTAATCATACCGAGGGACTAGAGCAGCCCGGCAACACACGGCAGACTTTTGCCAGGGTCGAGGTCAAGCAAGTCAATTTTTGCTCAATTTCCAAGCAGATTCGGCGGCTGCAACGTATTTGGGCACCCTTCCAGACCGGCGACAGATCAAGCCGCAAAGGCAACGTCTGCGGCGAATTTGTCGCAGGCACCCTCAGGTCTGCTGCCAAGGAAAGGCCCGCCATGGACCGCCCTTCCATTCAGCCTCTGTTGGCTTAGGCTCCGGCCCCGAAGCCCCGAACGGCTGGTAGGGAACGTTCGGGTTGTCTTGAGCTCGTCCCAGAACTGCGTTTGGACCGGTGATGTCGGCGACGTCGATGCCGTCGATAACCGTCTAGCCAAAGGCCACAATTGCTGAAGTCCACGTCAATTCCTGTCTGCGGCAAAGTCAGGGGAATGAAACCTCTCGAGAAGCGCGAGAGTAGCTTTATCCGGCAAGCACCCGTTCCAACTTTGAACACCCATGGAGCGAGAATCTAGGCTTTCGCCGTTTCTCAATATGGAAATTGACTGTTGTCTCGCCCTATCCCAGCCGACCACGGCAGATTAGAATTTATCGGGATAGCTCGGTTAACGTTCGAGGGTACGGGCCATGCGCAAATTCAGGGAGCAAGCGGAGACTACGACCGCCGCCCTGCTGCATCTTCTTGCGGCCCGGGAAGGAAAGATCGACGCCCGCGCCGTCGCCGACATCCTCGAGCAAACACTCTACCAGGCGGCGCAAGAGCACGAGAGACATGAGTTGCAACGCGTCGCCGAGGTGCAAGAATCCGCGCACGTGCACCTCACACGCCTCCTCAACGCGTCCCCGGCTGTGATCTATTGCCGCTCCGCGAGCGGCGACTACCAGCCGACCTTCGTCAGCGACAGCATCAGCCGGCTGTTCGGCTGCACGCCGCGCGAATATCTCACCGATCCCTATCTGTGGCGGAACTTCGTCCATCCCGACGACGTCCCGCGCATCAACGCGTGGGTCGATGTGATGTTCGAGAACGACACGCGCTCGATCGAGTACCGCATCCGCCGCGACGACGGCTCTTATTTCTGGGTGCACGACCGTCAGCAGGTCGTGCGCGACAAGAACGGCGAGCCGATCGAGATAGCAGGCTCGTGGACCGACATCACCGAGCGCAAAGAGGCCGAGGAAGCGAGAGAGAAAGCCCGCAAGCAACTCGACCAGTTGCTCTGTGCCGCCCCCGTCGTCGTCTATAGCTTTGCGGCGAGCGGCGACTTCGCTCCCACCTTCGTCAGCGCAAGCATTCAGCAAATGCTCGGCTACAAGCCTCGAGAATATTTGGAGGATGCCGATTTCTGGCGAAGCCGCGTGCACCCGGACGACCTGCCTGACGTCGAGGCAAAACAGGTCGAGCTGTTCCGCAGGGGCGAGCACCTCATCGAGTATCGTTTTCGCCGCAAGGACGGATCCTATTGCTGGCTGAGCGACGAGCAGCATCTCATCCGCGACGACGATGGGCGCCCAGTCGAGGTTGTCGGCTCATGGAGCGACATCGACGCGCGCAAAGCAACTGAACTTGCTCTCCAAGCCTCGCAAGCTGAGCTTGAGAAGGCAACCCAAGCGGCGCTCGAGGCGAGCGAGGCCAAGAGCGTGTTTCTCGCCAATATGAGCCACGAGATCAGGACGCCGATGAACGCCGTCATCGGATTATCGCATCTTGCCTTGAAGACAGAGCTGACTCCTCGCCAGCGCGACTACGTGCTCAAGATCAAGAGTTCGGGTCAGCACTTGCTCGGCATCATCAATGACATTCTCGATTTTTCCAAGATCGAGGCGGGCAAGCTTACGATCGAGAACATCGACTTCGATCTCGACAAGGTGTTGGAGAACGTCGGGAATCTGATGAGCGAGAAAGCCTCTGCCAAGGGGCTCGAACTGATTTTCGAGGTCGGTCCCAACGTCTCCAGCCATTTCCGCGGCGATCCGCTGAGACTGGGCCAAATCCTGATCAATTTCTGCAACAACGCGGTCAAGTTCACCGAGCGGGGCGAGGTCGCCGTCGAGGTGCGCCTGTTGGAGGACCATCCCGACAGCCAGCTCGTCGAGTTCTCGGTGAGCGATACCGGCATCGGCATGTCGCAGGAACAGATTGACCGACTGTTCCAGGCCTTCGAGCAGGCCGACGCCTCGACCACGCGCAAATATGGCGGCACTGGGCTTGGCCTTGCCATCTCCAAGCAGCTGACCGAGTTGATGGGTGGACATGTCACCGTCAAGAGCGAGCCCGGCTCGGGAAGCACTTTCCGCTTCACCGCGCGGCTCGGCAAGGGCGTTGCAACGCAACGGCCGCGCCTGCTCCAGTCCGACCTGCGCGGCCGCCGCGTGCTCATCATCGACGATAATCCGCATGCCCGCGCCGTGCTCGCCAATATGCTCACCAATATGACTTTCATCGCCGACGAGGCGGCTTCGGGCGAAGAGGCGCTCGATATGGTACGCCAGGCTTCTGAGCTCGAGCAGCGCTATGAGATCGCCTTCATCGACTGGCAAATGCCGGGGCTGAACGGCATCGAGACTGGCAAGCGCATCCTTTCTCTTCCCGAGCTCTCGCTGCCTCCTCATCTCGTCATGGTGACGGCTTATGGTCGCGAGGAGGTGTTGAAGCAGGCAGAAGATTCTGGCTTCGAGAACGTGCTGATCAAGCCGGTGACGTCCTCGATCTTGTTCGACACGGCAGTAGTCGTGCTCGGTGCTGACCGCGAGCAGGCGGAGACTGCGCAGGCCCGCCCGTCCTTCGACATCGAGCGGTTGCGTGGCGCTCGCGTCCTCCTGGTCGAGGACAACGAGATCAACCAGGAAGTGGCCGTGGGCCAACTCGAAGATGCCGAGGTCTTCGTCGATTGCGCCGAGAACGGCGAGGTGGCGCTTCGCATGATCGCCGACAACGACTACGATGTCGTTCTGATGGACATGCAGATGCCGGTGATGGACGGGATCGAGGCGACGCGCATTCTTCGGTCGAACCCGCGTTATGCCGACCTGCCGATCGTGGCCATGACAGCCAACGCCATGGCGTCTGATCGTGAGCTCTGCCTCGCTGCAGGCATGAACGACCATATCGCCAAGCCGATCGACCCCGACCAGCTCTTCGGAGTGTTGCTACGCTGGATCCATCGTCCCGAGCAGGACGAAGTTGCCCCACGTACCGACGGCGCCCACGCTCCCAAGCCTGCCAGAGCTGCAAGCGGGCCCGAGCTTGCCATCCCCGGGATCGATGCGCGCGCCGGACTCAAGCGGATCGGTAGCAACCGGCGGCGCTATGAATCCCTCTTGCGCAAATTCGCCGATCAGCAAGAGAGCGTCGTCGGCGATATCAAGGTGGCTCTCGCCATGGGTGACCCTGGAACTGCCGAGCGCGCGGCGCACTCCCTGAAGGGAGCCGCGGCCACGCTCGGCGCGGAGCTCGTGTCCGAGGCGGCAGCAACCGCCGAGAAGGCGATCAGAACCAAAGACCGCGTTGACGAGGCGCTTTCTGCCCTTGCGCTCGAGCTTTCCCCCGTGATCGAGGCCATTCGTGAGGCGCTCCCGGTCGAACCGGGAGGAAACGGCGCAGGGCGACCTTCCGGCAATCCCGCGACCGTCAGGGAGCCGCTCACCAAGCTGAAGCAGCTGCTCGAGACTGATGACGGCGAGGCGGCAGACTTCATCATCGACGCCAAGCCGCACCTCGCGGGCGTGCTGACGCCCACCGAGATCAGGACTCTCAGCGATCGCATTGGCAAATTCGATTTCGACGCGGCGCTCGCCTGCCTGTCGGGTATCGCCTCGCGTCTGTCTATCAATCTCGAAGGAAAATGATGTCGGAGGCTGACCGGAAGCTCGTTCTCATTGTCGACGACACGCCGACGAATGTCGCCGTCGTTTCCGGCGTGCTCAAGGACTCCTACCGGACCAAAGTGGCAACCAACGGCGAGAAGGCCCTCGCCATCGCCAATGCGCCCGAGAAGCCCGACCTCATTCTGTTAGACGTCATGATGCCGGGCATGGATGGGTTCGAAGTCTGCCGGAGACTTAAGGACAGCCCCGCGACGCGCGACATCCCCGTCATCTTCCTCACCGCCAAGACCGATGAGGTTGACGAGGAGAAAGGCTTCGACGTCGGCGCTGTCGACTATATCCATAAGCCGTTCTCTGCCCCCATAGTGCTCGCCAGAGTTAGAACTCAGCTCGCTTTGCAGGAGGCCCTCACCGAGGCGAAGGACGCCCGCAATCAGGCCGATACCTTGCTTCACGCGCTCCTGCCAAAGAAGGCCGCCGACGAGATCCGCTCGATCGGCACGGTGATCCCGCGCCGCTACGAGAATGTGGCGGTGCTGTTCTGCGACGTGACCAATTTCACCGCCTACTGCGACAAGCACGAGCCGGAGGAGGTGGTGTCACGGCTCGACGCTCTCTTCGTGATCTTCGAGCGCATCGCCGCCAAGCACGGACTCGAGAAGATCAAGACCATCGGTGACGGCTTCATGGCGGCTGCCGGCTTGTTGCACAAGGTCAACGATCCACTCGTTGCCGCCGTTCGTTGCGGACTCGAGATGACCTCGACGCTAATCGATGCCCATCTCGGTTGGGAGGTGAGGGTCGGAGTTCATTCAGGTCCCGTGGTTGCCGGCGTCGTCGGCCAGGAGCGCTATCAGTTCGACATCTGGGGCGATACGGTGAACGTCGCGGCACGCATGGTAGGCATGAGCGCCCCGGGAAGCGTCGCCGCGACCAAAGAGATTTGGGATCAGATTTCCTCGGCTTTCGAGGGCGAAGCCCTCGGTGAGCTCCAAGTCAAAGGCAA
>JBLMXO010000084.1:0-8504 GCA_050257815.1 Actinomycetota bacterium | reverse complement strand
GGCCTGGGCGCACATTGGTGATCTCGCCCTTCACGCCGAAATCCTGAAGCACGCCCTCGAGCTCGCGTGCATTCTCTTGCAGCACCTCGTCGGAGACGCCGCGGCCGCGATGCGAACGGGCAGGCTGCTGGAGCAGCCTGATCGACGGCGGCTCGTAGGGCGTCTCCATGCGCGGCGAGCGAGGCCCCGTGTGCTTCTTCTTGTCCTTGGCTGCGGTGCGCGTGATGCGGTAGTTGGGCGCCGTCACGTCGTCGAGCTCGTCCTCATCCTCGTCATCCTCCTCATCGTCTTGTGCGACGAGAGGTGCCGGTCCGAAGGACGGCTCGATGCGGCCATCAGCATCGACTTGCGGCTCTTCCTCTTCCCATTCTTCGGCCTCGATCTCCTCATCCTCGTGATCGTCTTCGGCGCGGCGCCGCGGGAAAAGGCGCTTGAGCTTGGCACCTGTGTGCATGACGAAATGCATGGCAGCGCCGACCCAAGCGCTTGCCCATTCGCTGGCGGCGCTGCTGCGCGGCGCCCATAGGGCGATCAGCCGCGATGTGCTGGTGCCGCAGGCAAACAGGAGCAACATCGTGCCGAACACGAAGAACACAAGACCGGCGACGAAGGAGACCGCTGCCACGGGGAGAAAAGGCCCGATGACGTGCGCGCCGGCCATGAAGAAATCGCCGAAGATGCCGCCAAGGCCGTTGGGCAATGGCCAGCTCTTGGGTTGCGGCAAGGCTGACAGCGTGGCGGCGAGCAGGATGACCGCGGCCGGCCAGGCAAGCAATCTTAGGCGCTTGTGCTTCGGTACAGTGCCAAACACGAGATGCCAGCCCCAGGCAGCAAGCGGCAGGAAGAAGAAGATCGAGGCAAGACCGAGCGATTGGATGGCGAGGTCGGCGACAACCGCGCCCCAGCCTCCAAGCAGATTATGCGGAGCCGCGCGTGTCGCGTTGTTGAAGGATGGATCGTGCACCGACCAGGTGGCGAGGCTCGCCCAGGCGGCGCACGCGACCGTCACGATGCCGAGCCCATAGGTGCCAAGCACGAGCCGGCGCAAACCCGACCCGACAGCTTCCGGCAGCAGCTTGCGCCGCCCCTTCGCTCTTCCTCTGCTCGCCATCCCTCTAGCCCAATGTGGCGACGATGCGCCGAAGCGCCTCGCGCGCGGTGTCAGCGTCATGCACGAGCGCGACCCTGACATAATCCCTTCCGGGATTGTCCCCGTTGGGCTCCGCTCGCGCGAGATAAGCTCCCGGGAGCACTTTGACACCACAGTCTTTCCAAAGGGTTGTCGCGGCCCCCTCGCCGCCCCCGAAATCGGCCAAATTCAGCCAAAGAAAGAAGGCCCCGCCTGGTCGCCGATAGCCGTAGCGCGGGCCCAGAATCGCGTCGGCTAAGTCGAAATTGGCACGGTAAAGCGCCCTGCCCTGTTCGACGTGCGTCTCGTCGCTCCATGCCGCGACCGAGACGTGCTGCACGGGAAGCGGAACTTGCGGACAGGCCACATTGCGGAAGCGGCCGAACGCCGCGATGAAGTCGGGATCGCCGGCGACAAAGCCCGACCTGAGGCCGGGAAGGCCAGAGCGCTTGGACAGCGATTGAAACGTCACGACGTTGGCGAGGCTGCCGGTCTCCGCAAAGGCCGTCTCGAGCGCGCCGGGCGGCGGCTCTTCGCCATAGATCTCCGAATAGCATTCGTCGGCGAAGAGGAGAAAATCGTGAGCGCGAGCGAGCGCGATCGCCTTGGCGAGATATGAGCGCGCCGCAACCGCACCTTGCGGGTTCGAGGGCGAGCAGAGATAGAGGGCGACCGCCCGCTTGATCAGATCTCCCTCAATTGCATCGAGGTCTGGCAGGAAGCCGGTCTCTGCTCTGCTCGCTAGTGAATAAGGTGCGGCGCCCGAGGCTGCGGCTGCTGCCGCGTAGGCCTGATAGAAAGGATTGGGGATCAGCACTGCCGGCTGTTCGACAGAGGGTTTCCGCGCGAGCGCGGGGAAGATCGCCGAGAACAATCCTTCGCGCGAGCCGTTGAGCGGGAGGATGTGGCGCTCGGGGTCAATGTGGCCGGCGAGCGCTGGATAGCGGCGGCCCATCCAATCAGTGATCGCCTGGCGGAACGCGGGGATGCCTCTGATCGGCGGATAGCGCCCGAACTCTGCGAGATGCTCCTGCAGCACCGGGCCAAGGAATGGCGGGATCAGCCCCTTTGGCTCGCCAAGCGAAAAATCGATCGGCGTCTCGCCAGGCTCGAGTCCCTCCAACAACTTGGCAAGCCGTGCGAAGGGCGAGGTAACCAGAGCATCGAGCGAAGTAAGCGCTGCGTCATTGGGCATGGCGGCGGTGTTACGGGAAGGCGGCGCGCGCTTCAATCATCCTTCGACGGAGTCTCAGAATAAATGAGCCCCGGCGAAAGGCCGGGGCTCAAGGCGAAAGCAACAGTCAAGGGAGGAGGAGACTAACGCTCTGTTTTCACTACGTTTTTGTCCCTCTTTTGGTATTACGCGCGGGATCTGCTTACTGCACCACCTCGCCGTGCAGGTTGATGTCGAGGCCTTCGACTTCGACGGCCTGGCTCACCCTGACGCCGGTGAGGATGTTGCACACGATGAGGATCAGGAAGGTCACGACCGCCGTCCACACGATGGTGGCACAAATGCCTTCGAGCTGGATGATCACCTGGTGGGGATTGCCCTGAAGAGCGCCTGCGGTGCCGCAGACCTCTTTCAGAGCAAACACGCCGGTCAGGATGGCGCCGATGATGCCGCCGACCGCATGCACACCAAATGCATCGAGCGAGTCGTCATAGCCGAACGCCTTCTTCATGCTGGTCGCCGCGAAGAAGCAGCCGACTCCGGCAGCCGCCCCGATCCATAGCGATCCGACCGGGCCGACATAGCCCGATGCCGGCGTGATGGCGACAAGACCGGCAACCGCGCCGGAGATGATACCGAGCACGCTCGGCTTCTTGTGCACGATCCATTCGGCGAACATCCACGCCAAGGCGGCCATTGCCGTCGCGATCTGCGTGACGGTCATGGCGAAGCCTGCGCGACCATCTGCCGCCAACTCGGAACCGGCGTTGAAACCGAACCAGCCGACCCACAGCAGTGCAGCACCCGTCACACTGTAGACGAGGTTGTGAGGCGACATGTTCTCTTGGCCGTAGCCGTAGCGTTTGCCGAGATAGAGTGCGCAGACGAGACCGGCGACGCCGGCGTTGATATGCACGACCGTACCACCGGCGAAGTCGAGCACGCCGAGGCCTCCGAGGAAGCCACCGCCCCACACCCAGTGGGCGATCGGCGCATAGATGAAGATCGACCACAGGATCATGAACAGGACCAGCGCCGAGAACTTCATGCGGTCGGCGAAGGCGCCGCAAATGAGCGCTGGCGTAATGATGGCGAAGGTCATCTGGAAACACATGAACACTGACTCGGGGATGGTGCCCTTGAGCGTGTCGACCTCCATGCCCTTCAGCAGGAAGCGCGACATGCCGCCGATATAGGCGTTCATGCTTCCGCCATCGGTGAAAGCGAGCGAGTAGGAGATCACCATCCACACGATCGTTACGATGCAGGTGGTGGCAAAGCTTTGCATGACCGTGGCGAGTACGTTCTTCTTGCGGACCATGCCGCCGTAGAAGAGCGCAAGGCCCGGGATGGTCATCATCAAGACGAGAGCCGTGGATGTGAGCATCCAGGCAGTATCGCCGCCGCTCAGCGTCGGAGCTGGCGGGGCAGCAGGCGTCTCGGACGCTGCTTCTTGAGCGAGCGCCGGATCGAGCTTGGCGATCACCAGCACAGCGAGCGCTGCGATCACGGCAAAAAGATATTTCGACAATCTCGACATCTTCATCTCCCTCTAGAGCGCTGATTCGTTCGTTTCGCCGGTGCGAATGCGCACCGTCTGCTCGACGGGAACGACGAAGATCTTGCCGTCGCCGATCTGTCCGGTCTTCGCGGCGGCGACGATCGCGTCCACCGCTTTGTCGACCATCTTGGCAGGTACCACGACCTCGATCTTGATCTTCGGCAGGAAGTTCACGGCGTACTCGGCGCCGCGATAGATCTCGGTGTGGCCCTTTTGCCGGCCGTAACCTTTGACCTCGGTTACGGTCATGCCTTGCAGGCCGAGCTCGGTGAGGGCTTGTCGCACCTCATCGAGCTTGAATGGCTTGATGATTGCCATCACCAGCTTCATCTGTGTCACCCCTCCATGGTTTTACGGCTGCCGGGTTGTTGGCCCAGAGCGTTTCAGCCGTGCCAACCGTCAAGCAGAGTCAAACCCCGTGCCAAGTCCGCTTTGGGCCTGCAAGTCCTTGGCTTTTAGGGATTCTTTTACGGATGACAGGGGGTAGGGGGCAGGTCGAACAGGCAGCGTGCGCTCAAGAAATAGGCAAAAATCATTATTTGCCTATGAATTAGGCGCCACTTCTGCCGTTTCGCTCCCTGACTAGGCCTTCTTGGGCGGTCGAGGCCACCAATTCCCCATCGCGCGTGAAGAGGGTGCCTCGGCAAAAGCCGCGTCCACCCCCAGTGATCGGGCTGTCCTGAACGTAAAGCAGCCACTCGTCAGCCCTGAATTTCCGGTGGAACCAGAGCGCATGATCGAGGCTGGCGAGCATCAGCCGCGGATCGAACACGAAGCGGCCATGGGCAATCAGCGCCGTGTCGAGCAAAGTGAAGTCCGAGGCGTAGGCGAGCACACATTGGTGAAGCGCCAGATCATCGCCGAGGCTCCCCGTCGCCCTGATCCAGACCTGTTGGGACGGGGCGCGGTTCTCGGGCGAGAGGTAGCGCGAGAGATCAACCGGGCGGAGCTCGATCGGCCGCTCGCGCTCCCAATAGACCCTTACTTGCGGCGGCAGCCGGTCGATGAGGCGGGCCTTCAGCTCTGCCTCGCTCGGCAGGGCCTCGGGCGGGGGGACGTCCGGCATCTTGATCTGATGTTGGAGACCGCCCTCCTCCTTCTGAAACGAAGCGGCCATGGAGAAGATCGCCTGGCCATGCTGGATGGCGACTACCCGTCGCGTCGAGAAGCTGCCGCCATCGCGGATGCGGTCGACCTCATAGATGATAGGGACGCTCGGATCGCCGGCGCGCAGGAAATAGGCGTGCAGCGAGTGGGCGAGACGCCCCTCGACGGTGCGGTTGGCCGCGACCAGGGCCTGGCCGATCACCTGCCCGCCGAACACGCGCTGCCAGCCGCTCTGTGGGCTCAAGCCCCTGAACAGGTTTACCTCAAGCGTCTCGAGATCGAGGATGGATAGCAGTTCTTCGAGCGCCCGGCTCATCGGCAACTCCTTATGCGGAGAGTTCTTTTCGCCCTTTAGCAGTTTCGCAACCGAGGTGGAACGTGGCATTGCTGAGGAATGGCTCAGGGACCCAGCCCCAAGGGCGCCCCGCCCTATGACGTCCTGATCGCAGGCGGAGGCTTCACTGGCCGCGCGCTTGCGCTTGCGCTTGCGAAGCTCGCGCCCAAAGGGTTTCGCGTTGCCCTTGTCGATGCCGAGATGCCGCGTGGTGTGGCAATGCAGGGCGGCGACGGCATAGCTCTTGAGGATGCGCGCGCGTTTGCTCTGTCGGCTGCGACTAAGAACTTGCTCTCTGTGCTCGGTGTCTGGACAGCGCTTGAGCCGACGTCACAACCGATCACCTCGATCGAGATCACCGACAGCCCGCTTCATGCGGAGCTTCGGTCGCATTTCTTGGGTTTTGACGATGAACTCGTTACGGGCGAGCCCGGC
This sequence comes from Actinomycetota bacterium, assembly GCA_050257815.1. Classification (GTDB taxonomy): domain Bacteria; phylum Pseudomonadota; class Alphaproteobacteria; order Rhizobiales; family Methyloligellaceae; genus Methyloceanibacter. The sequence continues at coordinate 2,764 of JBLMXO010000084.1, read as the reverse complement.
GCCTACCTCGTCGAGTATGGCGCACTTGCTCGCGCGCTCGGAGCTGCAGTGAAGAATGAATCGGCGATCGACATTCTCGCCCCTGACGCCGTGACCGATTACTCCACCGACGCGTTCAGCGTCACTGCGAAGCTTGGTTCACGCGCCGAGATCAGAGCGTTTCTTCTCGTGGCCTCCGACGGCAAACGCTCGCGACTCCGAGAACTGGCCGGCATCAAATGCGTCACCTGGTCGTACCCGCAGGTCGGTATCGTGACCACCGTCGCCCACACGCGGCCACATCACGGGCGCGCCGTGCAACATTTCCTCCCGGCGGGACCTTTCGCCATGTTGCCGCTCACCGGCAATCGTTCCTCCATCGTATGGACGGAACAGAAAGAGACGGGAGCCTCAATCATGGCGCTTGATGAGGAAGGGTTCATGCGAGAGCTCGCCGCCCGCTTTGGCGCGAAACTCGGCGAGGTTACGCTTGCAGGTCCACGCCAATCCTTCCCGCTCGACTTCCAGGTCGCGCGTTCCTTTATCGCTGACCGGCTCGCGTTGATCGGCGACGCCGCGCATGTCGTGCATCCGCTGGCAGGGCAGGGGCTCAATATCGGCATGCGCGACGTGGCGGCACTCGCCGAGATTATCGTCGATGAGGTCAGGCTAGGATTGGATGTTGGATCTCCGGTAGGGCTCGAGCACTATCAACGCTGGCGGCGCTTCGACAGTGCCTTCTCCGCCGCCGTCATGGATGGACTGAACCGTCTCTTTTCCAACGACAGTGCGCCGCTCAGAGCGTTGCGCGATCTCGGACTTGGCTTGGTCGACCGAGCGCCTGAACTCAAGCGCTTCCTTGTGCGTGAGGCCGCCGGCGCCACCGGCACCGTGCCCCGCCTCCTCAAGGGGGAAAGGGTCTAGTCCATGGAGGCGCTACCGCAGACGGCGAAGGCTTCGCCTCGCGACATCGCCTCTGCCGCTGCCGACCTGCTCGATCAGGGCGCGGTCATCGATCGTCTGTCGCGCCCGCTCACCATCGCTGCCGTGATCGGGCTCATTGTCGGTCTTGGCGTCGAGCTTGGTCCTCTGCTTGTCGCCGGCATTCTGCTGGTGACGCTGGGAGGTCTCTTCGAGACCTATCTCGCCATGCGCACCGGCTTCAATGCGAAGCTCTTCCGGCGGCTGGCGGAAGAGAATGAATCCGGCACGCCGCATGTTGGTCGAATCGATGCGGCGTTGATCGAGCTTGGCCTGCTCGCCGAGAGCAAGGCTGGTCGAACCATCGAACAGCGGGCTCTTGGCGCACGACGGCTCTTAGTACTGCAAGGATGCGCGCTCGTGCTTCAGATCGCCGTCGTGCTGCTCGCCACGGCACTCGCTCAAGCGCATGCCGGCTAGCGCGCCTAGCTCTGATCGAGCTTGCGCGCCTCATCCGGCAGCATGATGGGAATGCCGTCACGGATGGGATAGGCAAGGCCGGCGGCGCGGCTGATCAGCTCCTGACGCTCAGCGTCGTAGTCGAGCGAGGTCTTGGTCAGGGGACAGACCAGGATCTCCAGTAACTTTGGGTCGAGGCGCCGCTCGCGGCCTTGGTGTTGGTTCGTCATTGCAACGATGTCCCCGAGCCGTCGTCACGCGCGGCAAGCTCCATCTCGGCAAGCGCGACGAGCGCATCCGCGCGGGCACGCAAGTCACACGCCTCGAGCAGACATTGCTTCTCCTCGGGCCCATATGGGCTCAGGATCGCGAGCGCATTTACTAGCCGTTCGGTGCTCGCGCCGTTGATGCGCTCCCAATCGGCATTGAGACCGTTGGCCTGTAGATAGCTCCTGAGCGTCGCGATGAGGCGAGGGCGGTCGACATCGTCCTCGCCATGGCCTGGCAGGAAATCGATCGCATATGGCGCGAAGTCGACGGCGCAGATACGGAACGGCTCCTCGGTTTCGACATCGTTGCCGAGCACGAAGCGCGCGACACCCGCAAGCGAGATCGTCATCCTGCCGTCCTCGTTCTCCGTGAAACTCGCGATCCGTCCGGCGCAGCCGATGCGCCGCAGCGGGAAGTCCTTGCCGATCGGCGACTCGGCAAGCCCTGACTCGGGCGAGGGCTGCACTACGCCGATTAGCCGGCTCCCCGCGAGAGCGGCCTCGACCAAGGCAAGGTAGCGGGGCTCGAACACGTTGAGTGTCAATGATGCGCGCGGCAAGAGGATTGCGCCTCTGAGTGGAAAGACAGGAAGCGTGTTCGGCAAGTCTGACGGGCTGCGATAGCGGTCGGTAACCCCCAAAGAGATGCTCCTTGACGTCTCAGGCGAACAGCAAAGAGGAGAGCCGCTGACGCCCCGAGATGGTGGCGGGGTCGGTCGGCCCCCAAGCATCGAACAGCTGCAAGAGCTGCTTCCGCGCTGCGTCGTCGTTCCAGCTCCTGTTCTTGGCAACGAGGGTCAAGAGCTCATCGAGCGCGCCGTTGCGGTCGCCCTTGGCGTTCAGCGCAAGTGCGAGATCAAAACGGATTTGCGGGTCTTTGGGTTCCGCCGCGAGTTTCGTCCTGAGGCTGTCGACGTCGCCGGCCTCGCCTGCCTTCCGTGCGAGCTCAAGCGCTGCGCGCGCGCTTGCAACCGCTGCTGCGTCCACCTTGGCCGGCGGCACCAGAGCGAGCGTATGCTCGGCGCGGGGCAGGTCTCCCGTCTTGATATAGCACTTGGCAAGCCCGGCGAGGCTCTGCACGTTCTCGCGATCCTGCTGTAACACCTCTCCGAAGAGCTGGGCTGCCGTGTTGAGGT
>JBLMXO010000083.1:0-6135 GCA_050257815.1 Actinomycetota bacterium | reverse complement strand
GATCAGCCAAGTTCTGCAGCAGCGACTGCATGTCCTTGAGATTGATCAGGGGAAGTTTCTCATCGTCGGCGATCTTGAAGGCGATGTTGAGCACGCCTTCTTGCGCCTCGCTGAGATCCATGAGCCGGGACAGGAGAAGGGGGCCGAGCGAAGAGACGGTGGCGCGGATGGGATGACCCTTGTCGCCGAACAGGTCCCAGAAGATGACGGGATAGGCCTTGAAGTCCTGGGTGTAGCCGATCTGCTTGTCGCGCGCCTCGATCCACGACTTGATCTCGCCCGCCTCGGCGACGCCCGAGAGGTCGCCTTTCACGTCGGCGCAGAATACGGGCACGCCCTGATCCGAAAAGCCTTCGGCCAATCCCTGCAAGGTGACGGTTTTGCCCGTCCCGGTCGCGCCGGTGACGAGCCCGTGGCGGTTGGCAAGACGAAGCAGGATGAACTCCGGCTTGACGCTCTTGCCGATATAGACGCTGTCGGAGGGCGCGCTTTGAGGCGCATCGCTCCCGGCCGGATCATCCTTCGGCGCTGCCGTCTTGCGCTTCGCCATTCGCGCCCCTCCTTGAATTTGCAGGCGCACTTTAGCTTCTAGCCCCGCCCCCGCATAGGTCGCCAAGACGCGTGGGTCTTGCTTTGCACGGCTTCCGTGCCGCTTCGCCTTCATGCTAGGAGGGGCTTTCAGCCGCTTAGAGCCTGAAGAGAATGGTGGAACTGACACTCACCCGCAACTTCCCGCCCGCCGACGAGGCGGCGTGGAAAGCGCTCGTGGAAGATGCGCTGAAAGGCGCACCTTTCGCCTCGCTCCGATCCAAGAGCTATGACGGCATCACGATCGAGCCGATCTACCCCCGCGCGCAAAGTGCCGACCGCATCGCAGGCCGAGCAGCGGGTGCGCCGTGGCAGATCATGCAGCGGATCGACCTTCCCGATACCAAGGCCGTCAACACGCAAATTCTCGATGATCTGAACAACGGTGCGAACGGGATCACCCTCGTCTTCGAGGGCGCGGTCGGCGACTATGGCTACGCGCTGCCAGCGACCGAGGAAGCGATTACCGCGATCCTGGCCGGCGTGTATCTCGATGCGGGCATCGCTGTTGAGCTCGATTTCGGCCCACCCTCGCGGCAAGTCGCCCGGCTGATGGCGGAGCATGTGCACGCGAAGGGCCTCAAGTCGTCTACCCTCGACCTGCGCTTCTGCTTCGACCCCCTCGGTGCGCGCGCGGTGCGCGGCGCGTTCCCCAAGCCTTGGACCGAGCTCGCTCCGGTCGTGACCGGGCTGATTGCGGCACTCATCGTCGAGGGCTTCAAGGGTCCGTTCGCTGTCGCCGACGGGAGACCGGTGCACGATGCCGGCGGCTCGGAGGCGCAAGAGCTCGGCTTCGTGCTCGCCAATGCCGTTGCCTATTTACGGGCGCTTGAGGCGCAAGGCCTCGATCTCGACGGCGCGCGCCGGGCGATTTTCTTCCGTCTCGTGGCCGACCAGGATCAATTCTTGACCATCGCCAAGTTCCGTGCTTTGCGCAAATTATGGGCGCGCGTAGAGGAAGCCTGCGGACTCGAGCCTCGCCCAGCCTTCATCGCCGCCGAGACCGCCTGGCGCATGATGACCAAGCACGATCCGCACGGGAACATCGTGCGCGGCACCATCGCCACGCTCGGCGCCACCACCGGCGGAGCCGATGCCGTCGCGGTGCTGCCCTTCAGCGCGGCACTCGGCGCGCCCGATGCATTCGCCCGCCGCATCGCCCGTAACACGCAAGAGATCCTGATCGAAGAATCGAACCTGCATCGCGTGGCTGATCCCGGTGCCGGCTCGGGTGCCATCGAGGCGCTGACCGAGCAGCTCTGCCAGATGGGGTGGTGGTTCTTCCAGAAGATCGAGAATGCCGGCGGCGCCGCCGATGCTTTGGAAAGCGGGCTCATTCAGCGCGTCGTGGGACGCGTCCGCGCCGAGCGCGAGGCCAATGTCGCCACGCGCAAGGATGCGATCGTCGGCACGAGCGATTTCCCCGATCTCGCCGAGGAGAAGGTCGAGGTGTTCGCCGCTCCGCGCAGGGCAGCGGCAGCAGCGGCCGCGAGCGCGCTGCCCCGCATTCGTCTCGCCGAGCCCTTCGAGCGCTTGCGCGACCAGAGCGATGCCTATCTCGCCAAGCACGGCACCCGGCCCAAAGTCTTCCTCGCCTGCCTCGGGCGCGCTTCCGACTTCAACGCACGCGCCTCGTTTGCCAAGAGCTTGTTCGAGGCTGCCGGCCTCGAAGCTGTGGAAGGAAAGGGCGACAACCTAGCAAAACGATTCACGGAATCGGGTGCCGCGCTCGCCTGTCTCTGCTCTTCAGATAAGGTCTATGCGACTGAGGCGGTCAGCCTGGCCAAGGCCCTCGCGGCTGGCGGCGCCAAGCACATCTACCTCGCCGGCAAGCCCGCGGATCGTGCCGCGCTTGCGAGCGCCGGCATTAGGACCTTCCTTCACCAGGGCTGTGATACGCTTACTGTATTGAATGCCGCCTATGACGAGATCTGACCGAAGATGACGCGCATCCCTTCATTCGCTGATATGACGTTCGAGGCAACTGGCGGTGCTGCCACGGCTGCACCAGCGGCCGCGCAAGCCTGGCAGACGCCAGAAGGGATCGCGGTGAAGCCAGCGTATGGCGCCGGCGACCTCGTGGGCCTCGACTTCCTCGACGGAATGCCGGGCATCGCGCCCTATCTGCGCGGCCCCTACCCCACCATGTATGTGCAGCGGCCATGGACAGTGCGGCAATATTCCGGCTTCTCCACCGCCGAGGACTCCAACGCCTTCTATCGCCGCAACCTCGCCGCGGGCCAGCAAGGCGTCTCCGTCGCCTTCGATCTCGCCACCCATCGCGGCTACGATTCGGATCATCCGCGCGTGACCGGCGATGTCGGCATGGCGGGCGTTGCCATCGATTCAATCTACGACATGCGCACCTTGTTCGACCACATCCCGCTCGACAAGGTCTCGGTATCGATGACCATGAACGGCGCGGTGCTGCCGGTGCTCGCGCTCTTCATCGTCGCGGGCGAGGAACAAGGCGTTCCGCCCGCCGAGCTCTCCGGCACCATCCAGAACGACATCCTCAAAGAGTTCATGGTGCGGAATACCTACATTTATCCGCCCGCACCCTCGATGCGCATCGTCTCCGACATCTTCGCCTACACCTCGAAGAAGATGCCGAAATTCAATTCTATCTCCGTGTCCGGTTATCACATGCAGGAGGCGGGAGCGACCGCCGATCTCGAGCTTGCCTACACGCTCGCCGACGGCATCGAATATGTCCGCGCCGGCGTCAAAGCCGGGCTCGACGTCGATGCCTTTGCGCCGCGCATCTCGTTCTTCTGGGCCATCGGCATGAACTTCTTCATGGAGATCGCCAAGATGCGCGCCGCGCGCGTCCTGTGGGCGAAGTTGATCGCCGACGAGTTCAAGCCTAAGGACCCGCGCTCCCTGGCGCTGCGTACCCACTGCCAGACGAGTGGCTGGAGTCTCGCCGCGCAGGACGTGTTCAACAACGTGATCCGCACCTGCGTCGAGGCCATGGCAGCAACGCAAGGCCACACTCAGTCGCTCCATACCAACGCGCTCGACGAGGCGCTCGCGCTCCCGACCGATTTCTCGGCACGCATCGCGCGTAATACGCAGCTCATTCTGCAAACCGAGTCCGGGACGACCCGCATCATCGATCCCTGGGGCGGCAGCTTTTTCGTCGAGCGGCTGACTTACGACCTCGCCGCCTGCGCGATGAAGCATATCGAGGAGGTCGAGAAGTTCGGCGGCATGACCAAGGCGATCGCAGCCGGCATCCCCAAGCGCATGATCGAGCAGGCGGCGACGGCAACCCAGGGCCGCATCGATTCAAAGAAGCAGACCATCGTCGGGGTGAACAAATACCGCCCCGACAGCGACGCCGATATCGCCATTCTCAAAGTGGATAACCGCGCCGTGCGCCGCCAGCAACTCGACAAGCTCGCCCGCCTCAAGGCCGAGCGCGACGAGGCTAAGGTCAAACAAGCTCTTGACGCGCTAACCCATTACGCCGAGACAGGCACCGGCAACCTGCTCGAAGGCGCCGTCGAAGCTGCCCGCGCCAAGGCCACCGTCGGCGAGATTTCTTATGCGCTCGAAAAGGTTTACGGGCGCCACCGCGCCGACGTTTCGGCGATCACCGGTGTCTATAAGGCGGAGATCGGTCGGATGGACGGAAGCCTGAACCGCATCAAGGAGCTGATCGAGCAGTTCGAGACCGAGCATGGCCGCCGCCCGCGCATCCTCGTCGCCAAGATGGGCCAAGACGGGCACGACCGTGGGCAGAAGGTGATCGCGTCCGCTTTCGCCGATCTCGGCTTCGACGTCGATATCGGCCCTCTGTTCCAGACGCCGGAGGAGGCCGCGCGCCAGGCGGTCGAGAACGACGTGCACATCGTCGGCGTGTCCTCGCTCGCTGCGGGTCACCTCACCCTTGTTCCAGCTCTACGCGAGGCGCTCGAGGAGCAAGGGCGGGGCGACATCATGATCATGGTCGGCGGCGTGATCCCGCCGCAAGACTATCCGGCCCTCTATGAGGCTGGCGCCAAGGCCATTTTCGGCCCGGGCACCTCGATCTCCGATGCGGCAATCGACCTTCTCGCAAAGCTCGGCTGCAAGACCGGAGCCAAGCAAGCCGCCGAATAGGCGTTGCTGGCGCCACGCGGCTGATTGACGCGCGTTGAGTCGGTTCCCGCGGGCGCGTCAGTGAACTGTCATATCTCGCGCCTATCCGTGGGCGAGCCGCGCGATATTATTCATTTGCGCATAATGCCGACGTTGAAAGAGGCGCAAACGGCGGAGCCTCAAGGACTTGCAGAAGCAGTTTGGAATGCTGGCTAAGGAAGGGGCGGGAGCTGAGCCGAGCCCCGTAGCCAGACATATTTTGACGCAATCCAGGGACGTTTTTGCCGGCGTCGCCGCGAGCGTCATGGCGGTGGCCTATGGCCTCTCCTTCGCAGCCCTTATCTTCTCTCCTCCTCTCAATCCATGGCTGGCCTATGGCCTTGCTTCGACCTTCATCGCAAGTTCGATTGCCGCCACGTTTGTTGCCTTAAGAAGCTCGCTTCCTTTCGCCATCGCAGCGCCTGACGGAGCGACCTCGGCCGTCACCGCCACACTTGCCGCGACGGTTGCCGAGCGTCTGATCGCAAACGGTGCTCCCGACGACCTTCTCGCTCCGGTCATGATCGTCGTGCTGCTCGCCACGGCGTTAACCGGCATCTTGCTGCTGGCGCTTGGTCTCGCCCGCGCCGGCGGCGCAATCCGCTTCGTTCCCTACCCTGTCATTGGCGGCTTCTTGAGCGCCACCGGCTGGCTGATGGTGAACGGCGCCGTGCGCGTCATCACCGATCACAGTTTGAGCCGCTCGACGCTCGAGACTCTAGTTTCGGCGACGACGCTTGCACACTGGCGGCGGCCTCGGCGGTTGCCGTTGCCCTTTACTTCGTCTTGCGTCGTGCGCGGAGCCCGCTTCTGCTCCCGGCGGTCCTTGTCATCGCCGCGACTCTTGCGCATCTCGCGTTCTGGCTCACTGGCACGAGCCTCGACGACGCGCTCGCGCTTGGCTGGACCTTCAAGGCGCCGAATGCCGTTGGCCTCGCGCCGACCTGGGAATTCAGCGATGTGCAGCAATTCCCCTGGCGGCTATTGCCGGGCCTCAGCGCCGACATTTTCGCCGTCATGTTCGTGACCGCCATCACCATGCTTTTGAATACCACCGGGATCGAGCTGGTCACGCGGCGCGAGGCCAATCTCGGCCGCGAGCTGAAGACGCTAGGCCTCGCCAATGTGGTCTCCGCGGCGCTTGGCGGCTATGTGAGCTGCATCTCTCTGAGCCGCACGACCCTGACCTATTCCGCTGCGGTCGAAGCCGCATCTGCGGTCTCCTCGTTGCCGCAGCGTCGGCGTCGATGCTCTTGGTCGACCCGGCCTTCCTCGCTTATGTCCCGAAATTCGTGCTTGGTGGCCTTCTGCTCTATCTCGGCGCGAGCCTGATGTACGAGTGGCTGGTCGACGCCGCCCGGCGCATTTCGCTGCTCGAATATGCCTCTCTGCTCGCGATCGCCATTCTCATCGTGCAGATCG
>JBLMXO010000082.1:0-7129 GCA_050257815.1 Actinomycetota bacterium | reverse complement strand
GGTAGCGCCCGAAGGCAAGCCTGATCATGTCGGCCTCGACGGCTTCGAGCGAACGGATGTCGCCTGAGTCGCTCAAGGCCGGAATGCCGATGGCATCTTTTCCATTGGCGGAGTGAAGGTGAATCGTGGCGGGAGCGGCCGCCGATTCGCCCAGCATCACCGGACCCTCGATGTGCGGGATGAGGTCCTTGGGAGCAGGCGCCGGCGGCACCGTCACGTGGTAACCCTCCACATGGGCCGCGATTTGCGGGAACTCGTTCACCGTGAGCATTGGCGTGTCGGCGAGGACCACGGCGCGGAACACGGCGTTCTCGAGCTGACGGATATTGCCGGGCCAGGTATAGCTCTGGAGCATGGCGCTCGCGTCGGCATCGAGGCCGTCGATGCGCTTCCCTTCCTCTGCGGCGAAGCGCGCGATGAAGTGGCGGACGAGCTCCGGCACATCCTCGAGCCGCTCGCGCAATGGCGGCACCCAGATGGGGAAGACGTTCAGCCGGTAATAGAGATCCTCGCGGAAGCGGCCTTCATTGATGAGGTTGATCAGATTCTGATTGGTCGCCGAGATAAGGCGGAAATCGACTTTGACCGACTGCTTGCCGCCCACGGGATCGATCTCGCCCTCTTGCAGGGCGCGCAGCAGCTTGACCTGGGCATCGAGGGGAAGCTCGCCGATCTCGTCGAGGAAAAGCGTGCCCTGATCCGCCTCGACGAATTTGCCCGCGCGCTTCTCGGAAGCCCCGGTGAACGAGCCCTTCTCGTGGCCGAACAGGATGCTCTCGACGAGATTCTCGGGGATTGCCCCGCAATTGACGGTGACGAAGGGCTTGCCGGCGCGGATGCTCTCGCCTTGAATGGCGCGCGCGATCAGTTCCTTGCCAACGCCTGATTCGCCCTCGATGAGAACGGGAATGGTGGAGTTTGCGGCCCTCTTGCCGAGCTCGATCACGCGCCGCATGGTCTCGCTGCCGGCGATCAAGTCGTCAAAGCCGAGCGAGCCCTTGGCTTGCGCCTTGATGCGGTTCAGCTCGCCGGCGAGAGCCTCGATCTTGAGCGCGTTCTTGATGGAGACTTCGAGCCGCTCGGGGCTCACCGGTTTGACCACGAAATCAACGGCACCCGCCCGCATCGCCGCAATCGCGGCGTCGATCGAGCCGTGTGCCGTCTGCACGATGGCCGGAGGCTTTTTCGGCAGCGCGCGCATGGCGCTCAGCACTGCCATCCCGTCGGTTCCCGGCATGACGAGGTCGAGCAGGACAAGGCAAGTGTCGTTAGCAGAGTCGGTTTTGAGGGCGGCGAGCGCCTTGTCGCCGCTCTCGGCCGTAGCGACGCTATAGCCAAAGCGCTTGATGGTCTCTTCAAGAATACGACGTTGGGCGGGGTCGTCGTCGACGACCAGGACGCGTTTGGGCATGACGCAAGACTCACAGAACTGGTTACGCTACACCGCAGCAACTCGCATCCGAGACCTCATACGCGGGCCGGGCAATGAAGCTGCTGTGCCAAAATCGTGCACTCGAAGGGTAAATATCCTCTTTATGGCGGTTCGATTTTGGTAAGGCTCGCGCGCGAGGCCCAGCCGAATTGACCTGAAAGGCTTGTGTTTGGCCCTTGCGAGGGGGGGTTTGCCTTCCCACACTACGCACCTTATTCGCCCTTACCCGAGGATTCGCCGTGCCGATGCTGCCCAAACTCTCTCTTTGGCCTGTTCACCCTGCCTACGCCGCGAGCGCAAAACTCAAAGCCAAGCGCGACAGTGCCGCAAAGCTTCCCGCCAAGCGCAAGCTGGGCAGCCTGCCCGAATGGAACCTCGCGGATCTCTATAGCGGAGCCGAGGCGCCGGAGCTGAGGACCGACCTCAGCACCGCCGAGCGCGCCGCCGACGCCATGCAGGAACGCTATGCCGGCAGGCTCGCGATGCTGCTCGATGGCGGCAAAGGCGGCTATGCCATTGCCCAGGCCGTGCGCGAGTTCGAGCAGCTCAATGACCTGCTCGGGCGCATTGTTTCCTATTCGAGCCTGCTCTATGCGGCCGACACATCGGACCCAAAGCGGCAGAAATTCTTCGGCGACATCCAGGAAAAGATCACCGCCATCTCCTCGAAGCTTCTGTTCTTTCCGCTCGAGCTCAACCGCCTCGACGACAAGACGCTCGAGACAGCGATGGAGCATTCCGAGCTCAGTCACTACCGGCCCTGGATCGAGGATTTGCGCAAAGAGAAGCCCTACCAGCTTGAGGACAAGCTGGAGCAGCTGTTCCACGAGAAGGCCGTCACCTCGCGTGGCGCGTGGGACCGTCTGTTCAGCGAGACGATGACCGCGCTCCGATTCGATGTGAGCGGCGAGAAGCTCAGCCTCGAGCCAACGCTCAATCGCCTGCTCGACGTGGACGAGAAGAAGCGGCGCAAGGCGGCCGAAGCCCTGGCCGCGACGTTCAAAGAGAACATCCGCCTCTTCACGCTGATCACCAACACGCTCGCCAAGGACAAGGAGATCTCCGATCGCTGGCGCGGCTTCGTCGACGTGGCGGATTCGCGTCACCTCAATAACCGCGTCGAAAAGGAAGTGGTCGACGCACTCGTCGCCGCCGTGCGCGAGGCCTATCCGCGCCTGTCGCATCGCTATTACGCGATGAAGGCGAGATGGCTCGGCAAGAAGTCGCTTGCGCATTGGGACCGCAACGCGCCGTTGCCCGAGGAGCCGAAGCAGATGATCGGCTGGGACGATGCGCGCAAGACCGTGCTCACGGCCTATGGCGATTTCTCGCCGCGTATGGCCGACATCGCCGACCGTTTCTTTGCCGAGCGCTGGATCGACGCGCCGGTGAGGGAAGGGAAGTCGCCCGGCGCTTTCTCACATCCGACCGTGCCGAGTGCCCACCCCTACATCTTGCTCAACTATCAGGGCAAAGCGCGCGACGTGATGACGCTGGCGCACGAGCTCGGCCATGGCGTGCATCAGGTGCTTGCCAATGTGCAAGGGCCGTTGATGGCGCCGACGCCGCTCACGCTCGCCGAGACCGCAAGCGTGTTCGGCGAGATGCTCACCTTCCGCGCTCTGCTCGATCAGGCGCCGAGCCCACGCGAGCGCAAGGCGCTGCTCGCCGCCAAAGTCGAGGACATGATCAACACCGTGGTGCGGCAGATCGCTTTCTACAATTTCGAACGCAAGGTGCACACCGAGCGGCGCGAGGGCGAGCTTACGAGTGACCGGCTCGGCGAGATCTGGCTCGAGGTACAGCGCGAGAGTCTTGGGCCAGCAATCGAACTCAAGCCGGGCTACGAGACCTTCTGGTGCTACATCCCGCACTTCATTCATTCGCCGTTCTATGTCTACGCCTATGCCTTCGGCGATTGTCTGGTGAACTCGCTCTACGCCGTCTACGAGAAGGCGGAGAAGGGTTTCGCCGACCGCTATCTCGACATGCTCGCGGCGGGCGGCACCAAGCACCACAAGGAGCTGCTTGCACCGTTCGGGCTTGATGCGACCGATCCGAATTTCTGGTCGATGGGGCTCAAGGTGATCGAGGGGCTGATCGACGAGCTCGAAGCCATGGACGAGAAGCCGAAGGCCAAGAAGTCCAAGCGTTAGCGCTGGCTATTGCGACTTGGCGTGAGCGCGATGTCGGCGATGATCGGGCGATGATCGGAGCCGAGCCGCGGGCCTCCGCGCGTCGCGATGTTGGCGAAGTCGGCCGAGGCGAAGACGTAATCGATGGCGACGAAAGGCATTAGCGTGATGCCGCGTGCCTTGAGCGGCCAGGTGAAGTGGAAGGTGTTGTAGCGCTTGAGCCCTGTCGCTTGGGTGAAGCCGGTGAGCTTGTCGGTCCAAGGCGTCATGTTGAAGTCGCCGGCGAGGATGAGCGGGCCGCGCTGCTGACGCACGAAGTTCGCCAGCGTGACGGCATCGGCATATTGCAGCCTGGGATAGAACGGCCGTGCGAGATGGGCGCCGGCAAACGTCACTTGCGTCCCATTCACCTCGATCTTGCCGAAGCGCAGGAGAAGCGAAGACCAGGCGGGCATGCCGCCGCGATCGACGCGTCCGTCCTCGGTGATCTTGTATTTCGACAGGATCACGATGCCGTAGTCGCCGAGGCTGTAGGGATAGCGTGATCGGAGCATCGCGCGGAGCTTGCTCCAATGATCGCCGGTCATCTCCTCCATCACGACGAGATCGGCGTCGGTGTCCGAGAGGAATTGGGCGATCTTCTGGATCTTGTCGTTGTGGTGCCACACATTGAAGGTCACGACTCTCAGGAAACGGGGAACCCCAGGTGCGGCATCTTGCGCCCCGCCTTCCAACGCGAGGGTGAAATGCGTGCAGTTTATGATGGCAAGGAGAAGGGCGAGCACGGTCAATAGCCCGCTTCGCGCCAAAGCGGCGAGGAGCGCCACGATGAGCGTGCCGGCGAGGAGGAAGGGGAGGCCATTGTTGACGATGTCGAACGCGGGGAACCAGCGCGCCATCAGCCCGACCAGGGTCAAGGCCGCGCCGATGAGGAGTCCAGCCTTGACCAGCGCTTTCAAAACTAAGGGCATGTCGAATTTTGGTCTTTCTTCAGGAAGATAGGCTGCGTAGGGGGCGCGCGAGGGAAGCGCCCCTATATGGGGGAGCAGGCCATTCGTCGAGGAAGCCGCGACGTCGCACCCATGACCGACCAACAGGCAGATAAGGAAAAGAACAGGTTCAGCGCGCGCGCCTTGCGTTATGCCTCGGTCGGCGCCAATGTCGGGGGCGTCGCCGCGCGCATCGCGAGCCGCCGCCTGTTCGGGCTCGATCCCGAGCGTGACAAGGATGCCGCTTCGCTTGCCGCCGCGCTCGGCGGGCTGAAAGGCCCGATCATGAAGGTGGCCCAGCTTCTCGCCACCATCCCCGAGGCGCTTCCCGCCGAATATGCCGCCGAGCTCGGCCAGCTCCAAAGTCAGGCGCCGCCGATGGGCTGGCCCTTCGTCAAGCGGCGCATGGCGGCTGAGCTTGGTCCCGACTGGGAGACGAAATTCGCAAGCTTCGAGCACGAGGCCGCTGCCTCTGCCTCGCTTGGCCAGGTGCATCGCGCGCGAAGTCACGGCGGGCGCGTGCTTGCCGCCAAGCTGCAATATCCGGACATGCAGTCGGCGGTCGAAGCGGACCTCGCTCAGCTCGGCGTGCTGTTCTCGATCCATGCCCGCATGCGCCCGGCGATCGAGACATCAGAGATGAGGAAAGAGATCGCGGCGCGCTTAAGAGAAGAGCTCGACTATGATCTCGAAGCGCGTCACATGCGGCTCTATGCGCTGATCTTCAAAGACGATGCGCTGATCCGCGTGCCCGACGTGGTACCGGAGCTCTCCACTAAGCGGCTCCTCACGATGACGTGGCTCGAGGGTCGGCGCCTCCTCGATTACACCAGCCGCCCGCTCGAGGAGCGCAACCAAATCGCGCGCGCGATGTTTCGCGCCTGGTGGTTCCCCTTCAGCCATTACGGCGTGATCCACGGCGACCCGCATCTCGGCAACTACACCGTGTTCGAGGACGGCAAGGGACACGCCGCTGGTATCAACCTGCTCGACTATGGCTGCATTAGGAGCTTCGCACCGAAGTTCGTCCAGGGCGTGGTCGATCTCTATCACGGGCTGTTGCGCAACGACCGCGGGCTCGTCGTGCATGCCTATGAGACCTGGGGCTTCACCGGACTCTCCAACGAGCTGATCGACATCCTCAATATTTGGGCGAATTTCATCTATGGCCCGATGCTGGAGGATCGCGTGCGCACCATCGCCGAGGAGGTGAGCCCAGGAATGTATGGCCGGCGCGAAGCGTTCCGCGTGCATCAGGGGTTGCAGGAGAAGGGCCCCGTCAGGGTGCCGCGCGAGTTCGTGTTCATGGACCGCGCGGCGATCGGGCTCGGCGGGGTGTTCCTGCATCTCAACGCTGAGCTCAATTATCACCGCCTGTTCGAGGACACGATCGCGGGCTCTGACCTGGCCGATGTGGCCGCCCGCCAGCGCGAGGCCTTCACCGAGGCCGGTGTGCCGCTGTCCGATCTTTATTGAAGCTCGCAGCCGGCCCGTCGGCGGCAATGTCCGGCGATTATTGCCCGGGTAGTGGGCTTTGTGGTATTGCCCCTCGCGGGAGAACAATGCGTCGAAGTTCAGAGGGGAATGGAATGAAACTCAATCCCGCCGAAGGCCATCCGGGAATGGATTATGCCGAGCACGAGAGGACCTATAGACTGTTCCTCAAGCTGGCCGGCTATCTCATCGTTGGCGTCGTCATCATCTTGGCGCTTCTCGCCATCTTCGTGGTCTAAGCTCGCCAAGCTTTCGTCCCTTTTCATTTCGCCTTGGGCCTGATGAGCGCTAGCCTTGCCTTCGCGCAAGCGCCGGCGACGGAGCGAAGATGGTTGCGATTGGTGTGCCTGCCGAAAGAGAAGACGAACCCCGTATCGGGATAACGCCCGAGACGGTGAAGAAGCTCGTCAAGGCTGGGGCCGCCATCACCATCCGCTCTGGCGCAGGGCTGCGCTCCCATTTCTCCGACGCGGATTACAGTGCCGCGGGCGCCAAGATCGCCAACAGCGACGCCGATGCGGTCGCAGACGCCGATATCGTGCTGACCGTGCGCCGGCCTGACCCTGCCGTCGTCAAAGCGATGAAGAAGGGCGCGGCGCTTATCGGCATGCTCGATCCTTTCTCCGACGCCGACGGGCTCGATGCTCTCGCCAAGACCGGCGTCTCGCTGTTCGCGATGGAGCTCATGCCGCGCATCACCCGCGCGCAGGTGATGGACGTGCTGTCCTCGCAATCGAACCTCGCTGGCTACAAGGCCGTGGTCGATGCGGCGGCAGCCTTCGAGCGCGCCTTGCCGATGATGATGACGCCCGCCGGCACGGTTCCTGCCGCTCGCGTGTTCGTCATGGGCGTCGGTGTTGCCGGCCTTCAGGCCATCGCCACGGCGCGGCGGCTCGGCGCCATCGTGACGGCGACCGACGTCCGTCCCGCGGTCAAGGAGCAGGTCGCTTCGCTCGGCGCGAAATTCATTGCCGTCGAGGACGAGGAGTTCAAGCAGGCCGAGACCTCCGGCGGCTACGCCAAGGAGATGTCGGACGCTTACAAAAAGAAACAGGCCGAGCTTGTCGCCGAGCACGTCA
>JBLMXO010000081.1:0-8067 GCA_050257815.1 Actinomycetota bacterium | reverse complement strand
CTCCGCTTGGCATGGCTCACATTGTTGCCGGTGAGCACGGCTTTGCCGGACAGCTCGCAACGACGGGCCATGGTCCTGATCCTTCTCGCCGAATAGAAATAGAAAGCCGGTGCGGCTGGGGAGCGAAACCCTCCACAACCGTGCCACCGGCGCGGGAGATATACGGGGAAGTCACCTCAACGGTCAAGGCGCCGCCACAAACCTCGCCCATCCTTGGAATTGACGAATCCGCCGAATAACCCGAAATTCGCCCGGAACATCCTAGCAGCGGGAGAGGTTTCTGCTAGGGGTGGGAGCCATGCAGCAAACCCGGCATTATTTGAGCCTTGTGGCCGTTGCCGCCATGACCCTGGCGCTGGGCGGCCGTTTGCCTGCCGCCAATGCCTTTGCCGAGAACGCGCTCTCCTCCGCGAGCCGCATCACCGCCGTTTACCGCGTCGATCTCGCCGGCTTCAATCTCGGCAACTTCAATCTCACTACGGTATTCCGCGGCGACGATTACGAGATGCGCGGCGAGGCGCGCTTCTCGATCCTGCAAGGCCTGCTCTATCAGTGGAACGGAACGACGGCGAGCACCGGCCGCGTGACGAGCGCAGGCCCACAACCGGCGATGTATGCGCTGAGCTATTCCGAAAGCGGCAGTAAGAGCGAGCAGCTTCGTATGACCTTCGGCGCCGGCGCCGTAACCGACGTGCAGATCGTGCCCCGTAAATTGCCCAATCCCCGCGACATCCCGGTGACCAAGTCGCAGCTCGAAGGCGTGGTCGACCCGATGAGCGGCGCCTTTCTGAGCGCGCATTCGGAGAATCCCAACGGCGATCTCAATGTCTGCAACCAGACGCTTCCCGTATTCGATGGCAGGCAGCGCTTCGACCTCGTGCTCACGCCGAAGCGCGCGGTGAAAGTGCAGCGCTCTGCGACCAGCGGCTATACCGGGCCGGCTGTGATCTGCCGCGTCAAGTTCATTCCCATCGCCGGCTATCAGCCCGACAATCCTGGCATCAAGCTCATGACCGAGACCGACGAGATCGAGGTCTGGCTGATCCCGATCAGAGGCACCTATATGTACGTACCCTACCGGATTGTGCTGCCAACGCCGGTGGGTTACGGCTCGGCCGTGGTCACCTCGATAGCGGTCGATGGCGCGCGCCGCGCCGACGCAAGTCCCTGAGCGGCAACAAGCCTCAAGGACGCGCGCGGCCTCAGGGGTTAACGTAAGCGCGGCAAAACCCAATATGTTGTGGGGAACAGATGCTGAAAATTAACGCTCCCCTGATTCGCTCATGCTCCGTTCCTCCTCGTTCTTCGCTTTGTGAGGAGCCCGCAGACGGCAGAATCAACATCTAGTCATCGAGATCTCGATGAGTGTCTGTCACCGACGCGCATGAGCGCAGCCCCAATTCGCCCTCCACGAGCCGGAACGAAATCCGAATGGGCAGAGTCAGTGATTCGGACGGGATTCGTTCCCGCCCCGTTCCGAAGCGACGACCTAGCCGAGTCGAAGGATAATTGAGATGAGCCGGTCTTTATCCACTCATTCCACAGGCTCTCAGCGTGGGCGCGGCGTCACCGCCGTGCTCGGGCCGACCAATACCGGCAAGACTCACCTCGCCATCGAGCGCATGCTCGGGCATGAAGTGGGCATCATTGGGCTCCCGCTCCGCCTTCTTGCCCGTGAGGTCTACGACAAGATCGTCGCCCGTATCGGCACGACCCAGGTCGCGCTGATCACCGGCGAGGAGAAAATCAAGCCGCCCCGCCCACGCTTCTATGTGTGTACGGTTGAGGCGATGCCGCTCGATCTCGAAGCCGAGTTCGTCGCCATCGACGAGATCCAGCTCGCAGCCGACAGCGAGCGCGGGCATGTGTTCACCGAGCGGCTGTTCCATGCACGCGGTCTTTCCGAAACGCTTCTCCTCGGCGCCGCCACCATGCGCGACGCAATCCGCGAGCTTCTGCCCGCCGCCAATATTGTCTCGCGGCCACGCCTGTCGTCGCTGACTTATGCAGGCGACAAGAAGATCACCCGGCTTCCCCGCCGCTCTGCCATCGTCGCCTTCTCAGCCAACGACGTCTATGCCATCGCCGAGCTGGTGCGACGCCAGCGGGGAGGCGCCGCCGTCGTTCTCGGCGCGCTCTCGCCCCGCACACGCAACGCGCAGGTCGCGCTCTACCAGAGCGGCGACGTAGATTTCCTCGTCGCCACCGACGCGATCGGCATGGGGCTCAATCTCGATCTCGACCATGTCGCGTTCGCCGGCATCCGCAAATTCGACGGCTACAATCACCGTAATCTGATCCCCGCCGAGCTCGGCCAGATCGCGGGCCGCGCCGGGCGCCATATGAATGATGGGACGTTCGGAGTTACCGGCCAGGTCACGCCCTTCGACTCCGATCTCGTCGACCGGCTGGAGAACCATTCCTTCGATTCCGTCGGCGTTCTGCAATGGCGGAACCGCAAGCTCGACTTCGGCTCGCTCGACCGCCTCAAGGATAGCCTGCGCGAAACGCCGGACCATCCGCGGCTCTCCCGCTCGCGCCTAGTCGACGACGTGATCGCGCTCGAGAATGTGAGTCGCGACGATTTCGTGCGCGACATGGCGACAGCGCCAGCGGCAGTCGCGCTTCTGTGGGAGATGTGCCAGATTCCCGACTACCGCAAGATCTCGGCGGCGAGCCACGCCGAGCTTGTGGGCACTCTCTATCGTTTCGTGATGAGCGACCAGGGCCGCATCCCGGCCGATTGGTTCGCCAACCAGGTTGTGCTTGCCGACCGCACCGACGGCGATCTCGATACGCTGTCGAATCGCCTCGCCCAGATCCGCACTTGGACCTTCGTCTCGCATCGCCCGCAATGGCTCGACGATCCCGGGCACTGGCAGGAGCGCACGCGAGCCATTGAGGATACCCTCTCCGACGCGCTACATGAGCGTCTGACGCAACGTTTCGTCGACCGCCGCACCAGCGTTTTGATGCGGCGTTTGCGCGACAGGGAGGAGATCGTGGCAGAGATCGGCGCCGACGGACATATCCTGGTCGAGAATCATTTCGTCGGCCGTCTTGATGGATTCCGCTTCACGCCGGATGCGTCGAGCGACGGTATTCACGGCAAGGCCGCACGCCACGCCGCCGCCAAGGTGCTCGCGGGCGAGCTTGCCTCCCGCGCCACAGCCCTCGCTGGCGCCCCCGACGAGGCCATCACACTCAGGCCGAATGGGCGTTTCGTTTGGGCTTCCTCTGAGATCGCATGCCTCGAGCGCGGCGAGACTGCGCTCAAGCCGAGGCTCGGTCTCTATGCTGACGAGCATCTGGCTCAGCCGGACCGCGAGCTGGTAATGCAACGACTTGAGGCGAGGCTCGACTCAGAGCTTCACGACAAGCTCGGGTCCCTGATCGCTCTGAGCGAGGCATCTGACCTGACCGGCCTTGCCCGCGGATTGGCCTTTCGCCTATCGGAGAATCTCGGCGTGCTTCGCCGCGAAACTGCGTCCGAGGAAATCAAAGCGCTCGATCAATCCGCCCGCGGCCAGCTTCGCAAATACGGCGTGCGCTTCGGCGCTTTCAATATCTACATCCCCACTCTGCTCAAGCCCGCAGCCGCCGAACTGCTTCTTCTGCTGTGGGCGCTCCATTCGGGCCGCGAGCATGGCTTCGATCTCGACACGCTCCCGCCGCGGCCGCAGCAGGGCCTGACCTCAGTCGATGCGGACACGACCCTTCCCGAAGCCTATTGGCGCACGGCAGGCTTTCACCTCGCAGGCACCCGCGCCGTTCGCGTCGATATGCTCGAGCGGCTGTCGGATCTCATCCGCGTGCGCGTGGCCTGGCGCAAGGTCGAGGGCGGCGAAGCCGAGCCCTCGGGGGCCACCGGCGACGGAGCCTTCCGCGTCGTGCCCGAACTGATGTCGATGGTCGGCTGCTCTGGCGAGGAGTTCGCCTCGATCCTGAAGGCGCTCGGCTTCAAGCGCGAGCGGCGGAAATTGGCGGCCGCAGGAGCCGCGACCGAAGTTCCCCCTCTGGCGAGCGAAAGCCATGCCGGGCCGGGCGAAGCCGCCAAAGCGCCGCCACCCGTCGCGGAAGCCTTCGAGGAAATCTGGCGCCCGGGCAGACGGAGAGAGACACGTCACACCAAGCGCCCGAGCGATCAGCCGCGACGCGAGCACCGCGCTCAGGGCGGAAAGCGTGAGCACCATCGCCAACCAACGGCGCCGAAGCGTGAGCGCGCCAACGAGCGCAACGACCGCGCCAAGTCGATCGAGCACTCGCCCTTCGCCGCGCTGAAGGAGCTCAGGCAAACCCTCGTTGCACGCCGTCAGGAGCGGAGCTGACGACGCAGGCAGCAACCCACATCGCCGGACAACGGCTCGACAAGTGGCTGTGGTGCGCAAGAGTGGTCAAGACGCGCACCGCGGCCGTCGCGCTGATCGTCGAGGGCAAGGTCCGTATCAATGGGGTTCGCGCCTTGAAAGCGAGCCGCCTTGTCCACACTGGCGATGTCGTTACTGCCATGAGCTTCGGGCGACTGTCGGTGCTTCGGGTCATCGGCACCGCCGAGCGGCGTGGCCCGCGAGCGTAGCGCAGAGCCTCTACGAGGACCTCACGCCGAAAGATCCCGCACTCAAGGGGCCGGAGGCGGGCCGGCCGGTGAGGGAGCGCGGCCCGCGTCCAACGAAGCGCGACCGCAGACGCTTCGATGCCTTGCGAAGCGAGACGTCTGACTCTTGAAGAATTTCATGCGTGTCCGCTACGGGACTCTGCTTGCTGAGACAAGGCGCGCAGCTCATCGAACAGCTCGGCGGCCTCGGCGTGGCACCTGGAGAGCACGGCGCTGTAGACGTCTCCGCCCTCAATCTTCTCTTCCGGAGCATGATGCACACTCTCCGTCAGGGCCACGACGTCCTCCTCCTCTTCCGTCAAAGCCTGAAAATGCGATAGCGACACATAGGCGATCTCCAACGCATCGACCGCCTTTTGGTCAGCCCTGTTCACTCTCCTCAGGTAGTGCCGTAAAGCAGATTTGATCATGACCTTTGGATAGGGCAAATCAGCGATATCCGTCACGGCTCGACTACCTGTCTTTTCCAGAACGGCCGCATATTGACTGAGCACGTACTCTGGCTTGGCTGAGAGCCTCGCCGCGACTTCCTCGGCGCTGCGGCAGTCGATAACCTTGTCGATCACCGCTTCGATCGGTCTTCGCGGCAGCTTGGCTTCATCGAAGAACTTTTCGGCGATCTCCCCGGCGCTTGACGATTGCCAAAGTGTTGGGCCGGGCAGCATGCCCGCCCATTTCATCTTGGCCACTTTGATTTCCCCTACCCCGACCGAGATCACCACCTGATCGCCATTGTTGAGCTCCAGGCGGGCGAGAGACCGGCGCGGCGCATCTCTCCTGGCGATAACCTTGCCCATTGTGCAGCACCCCAGTGTTGCTACGCCTCGAGCAGCCTCTCGCTCAAGAACTCGAGCAGGCCTCTTACCTTACCGCACCATCAGGGCATTGCGAGCTTAATGAGTATGGGGTGACGCGCGTTAAGCCGCGCTCGGTCTTGTCTTTACTGCCGGTGCGACGCCCGGCTCTACGCGTCCGGCACGCAACATCTCGGCCACCTGGGCGGACGGCACTGGACGGCTGAAATAATAGCCTTGCGCTTGCTCGCAACCCGCCCCGATGAGAAAGCGCATCTGCGCCTCGGTCTCCACACCCTCGGCGATGACCTCGAGGCCAAGCTCATGCGCGAGCCTGATCGCGGCCCGCACCACGGCGGCGTTACGATAGTCGACGGTGACGCGAAACACGAATTCCTGCGCGAGCTTCAACCGGTTGACGGGATACGTGGTCAGATATTTGAGCGAGGAATAGCCCGTGCCGAAATCGTCGATGGCGATCTTGGTGCCGAGCTGACGCAGATTTTCCAGCGTGTTCTTGTGCCGCTGTGTCGCTTCCATCAGTACCGACTCCGTCAGCTCAAGCTCGAGCCTGTTCGGTTCGACGTCCCAGCGCGACAAGCTTTCTGCCACTTCGCGCTCGAGCTCCGAGCTGCCCTTGAGCTGCACGCCCGATACGTTGACCGACAGCACTTGCGGCGCAATCCCCTCACCGTGCCAAACCTTGAGCTGGCGGCAAGCCTCGTCGAACACCCAGTTCCCGAGCGGAAGCGCGGTACCGGTGCGCTCAGCGATCGGAATGAAGGACGCGGGCGTCAGCAGCCCGCGCGTCTTGTGGTTCCATCTGACCAATGCCTCGAGTCCGGTGATACGTCCCGTCGAGAGCTCGACTTGCGGCTGGTAGTAAAGCTCGAGATCGCCATGATCGAGAGCAGCGCGGAGCTCGTCGGCCACGCGCACGCGCTCATGCACCCGCCGGTCGAGATCGCCGCTGTGGAAGCGGTAGCAATTGCGCCCTTCGTCCTTGGCCCCGTAAAGCGCGAGGTCCGCTTGCACCATCATGTCTTCCGGCCCCGCGACTTCAGCCGAATTGACCGCGATGCCGATACTTGACGTGATGCGGAGCCTATGGCCCTCGATATTGAATGGCTCGCCGAGGCGCTTGACGATTTTCGCCGCTAGCGCCCCGGCCGTCGTCGGATCGGTAACACGCGGCACGAGGATCGCGAACTCGTCGCCGCCGAAGCGCGCCACGACGTCGTCGGGGCCCATCGTCTCCTTGAGGCGCTCGACCACTTCCTTTAGCAGGAGGTCTCCCATGGCATGGCCAAGCGTATCGTTCACGTCCTTGAAGTCGTCGATATCGAGGTAGAGCACGGCGAAGGGCGGAGCGCCGCGCAAGGCCGCATTGAAAGCCATTGTCAGCCGCTTGATGAAGGCCCTGCGGTTGGCGAGACTGGTGAGAAGGTCGGTTTGCGCCAGCGCGAGAATCTTGCTGTTGGCCGTTTCGAGCCTGAGAGCATGGCGGAGGGACGCCCACATATAGGAAACCACCGCGGCGAACACCAAAACGACCGCCGCGAAAACGAGCCACGCCCGGTAGTAGCTGGTCAGACCCTTGCTGGCTGGCACGGCAACCACGTTCCAATGGGCAGCGCTGGCGTTCACCGCTCCCGACCAAGTCGGATATCCTGCCAGTTCAACTCGTGTCCTCGGGTCGATAAGTGCAAGCGCCGCGCCGCGCGAGTAAACCGGCATCGCGTCGGCGCCTGCGTCAGCGGGATAAAGATAGAGGTTGACATCCTGCGGGAGCGCTGCCGTGCTTAGAATCGCATCCATCACGGCCGTCGTCTGGAAAACTCCGACAACGACGCCGAGGATATTGCTGTGTCGCTGCTGCTCGGTTTCGGTCGGCGCACCCGGCCTATAGACGGGTGCAAAAAAGAGAAAGCCTCGCCGAGCGCCACCAATGGGATTGCGGAGGGTGAGATTTTGCGCAGCCGTGATGACGTTTGCATCGCGCGCGAGCTGAATCGCGCGACTCCGCACCGGCTCCGAGTTGAGGTCCATGCCGAACGTCGCGGTCGCCTTTGACGCGACGGTCGAATAGAGCACCGGGAAATACTCGCCTCGGTCCGGCGAGCGAGATGGGGCGCCGCTTGCCTGCCAGCTTGTGATGCCGCTTGGCATAATGCCACGTTCGCTCTGCGCGCGTTCGAAATTGGCGCGCTCATCGCCCGCGACCCGAGGGCACCAGAGAATTCGCATCTTGCCGGTTTGGCCGTTGAGGATCTGGCTGGTGAACAACGCAAACTCATCTGGCTCGACATCTTGCGAGGCCTCATAGAAGGCGCGCACAGCTCGGATCTTGCTGAGGTACTCGTTGAGTCCGTTTTGCAGAGCTTCGGCATAGTCCTGAGCCGCGCTGTTGAACTTCACCCGGGCGACGCGCTCCTCCCAGATGGACACGGCGAACCAAGCCGTGATCGCGACGACAAGCCCAAAGCATGCCGCGACGATGACCGGCCAAATATGGCCGATGGGCTGCCACCTTCTACTGATGTCGGGCAGATCGAGCATGCAGTGGCAAGACTCCCTAGTAGCCTGCTTTTATTTGGATAATTGTTGTGCGAGCTACTCAGGGTTCCCACAAATTGATTGACGCAGGATTAGTGAGCG
>JBLMXO010000080.1:0-6061 GCA_050257815.1 Actinomycetota bacterium | reverse complement strand
CGGTTCCCTCGGAAGAGGATCGCCGCACCGTGCTCGGCATGGTGAAAGCGCACTTTCCCGATCTCGAGGTCGAGGACCGGATGAAGGTCGCCATGGGAGCGCCGCCTAAGGAGCAATGGCTTGGCGCTGTGAGCTTCGGCCTCAAGCAGCTCGCTCATCTCAAGCACGGATCCGCGCGTCTCCTCAACGTCGGCTTGAAGGTCGAAGGCGAGGCGCGCAGTACCGGCGATTATGCCGACGCTAAGAAAGCCTTTGCAGGACCGCTACCGACCGGATTGGCCATTCTCGATGACGGCATCAAGCCGCCGATCGCCGATCCCTTCGTCTTCGTTGCCGATCTATCAGCCAATACGCTGAGTCTTTCGGGCAGCGTGCCGAGCGAGGACGCCCGCAAAGAAGTTCGCGAGCTTGCGCGGCAGTTCTTCGAACGCCCCGGACTCGATGATCGGCTTGAGCTTGCTTCGGGCGCGCCCAAGAACTGGGATGAGGCGGTCTCCGCCGCGCTTCGCGCGCTGAGCCAGCTCGACTCGGGCAAAATCTCGCTTTCGGGCCTCGCCGTCACCATCGAGGGCGTCGCTCCCGACAAAGGGACGGCGGTCGCCGTCTCCTATCAGCTCCGCCGTGACCTGCCGCGTCTGTTCTCGACCTCTGAAAGCATCAGCTGGAAGGAAGCCACGGCCGAGCCCGACGACGCTTCGCGGGTGATCCCGCGCATCAAGGCCATCGCCCACGCCAAGGAGCACCTTCCAAACGGCGAGTTGCTTCCGCTCAAGCCTCTGCTTGAGAGCGAATGATGCAGCTTTCCGATCTTTGGTTCTATTTCCTGCTCGTATTTTTTATCGGATTTGTCTTGGGCTGGATCAGACGCTGGCCGGTGCGATTCTAGGCCCGCCCGTAAGCCGACTGCCTGCGCGATGAGTAATTTCGCTCTAACCACCTTCATTCTGCTTGTGTTTCTCTTCGCCGCTGGGCTCGCGCTCGGAAGTCTTGCCTCGCGCGCGCTACGAGCAGCAGAAGCGGATCGGCACGGCCCCAAAAGACAAGGACCGGGATAGCCCCGCAGGCTAGCAATCAGTCGTTCACGGCGAAGAAGGACGCGATGGCTTCGAGCACCTCGTATTCCTTGAGCACCGGTGCGTGCCCCTGATCGGGCACGGTCATGCTGCGTAGATTGGGATGGCGCTCCATCATCGCCTCAAGCGTGTCGGCGCTGAGCACGTCGGAATTTGCGCCTCTGATGACAAAGACGGGCACTTGGCCAAGCGCGATGAATTGCGGCCAGAGGTCCGGGACCGAACGGGAGAGATCGATCGAGCCGAGCGCGCGCGCAAGCCTTCGATCATAGGCGAGAGCCGGCCGTCCCTTGCGGTCGTCGAAGACCTCTCGTGCGATCTCGTCCCATTGCGTGTCGGCGAATTCGGGAAAGGCACGCTCGTTCATCTCGCGCAGGATCATGACGGCATCCGGCCAACTCTTCGGCACCGGCATGCGCCCGACATAGCCCATGATACGGGCAAGCCCGCGTGTCTCAATCACCGGGCCGATGTCATTGAGGACGACCGGACCCATGGCCGTGGGGCGGAGCGCCGCCATCATCATGGCGATGATGCCGCCGCGCGACGTCCCGATGACGCCTACCCGGTGCAAACCCTGAGCGGTGAGAAAGTCGAGGGCGTCGATCAGCTCGATGTAGGGGATGTAGTTGCGCCAGTTGCGATCATATTGCGAGCGCCCCCTCCCGCGATAATCGAGACAATAGACGTTGCGCGGCTTCTCCGGATGGGTCGAGAGATGGGTGGCAAGCTTGTGAAAGTCGCGCCCGTTGCGGGTCAGCCCCGGCAGGCAGATGATGCTACGGGCCTTCTCGTCAGGCGCAGGATAGTGGCGCACATACAGCGCGAGATCGTCGAACGATGCATAAGTAATGTCTCGCGGCGGCGGCGCCGTGCCAGGCTCGGGCATCATCTGAGAAGCGGAGCGGGTCCAGAGCGGTTAGAAAGCGCGTTGATCGCGCTTGTCCGTTAATGTTCAGCAAAGTTCAAGAGGGAGCAAGCCCCCGAAGCGACGTAGCGGCCCTCGGCGGCGGGTCTTACTCCGACTTAGCTTGCACGACCGCGGCGTCAGTCGAGGCATCCGCGTTGCGCGGGAATCGCTTGCCGCGATTGAGATCCTGGACGAGCTGGAGCGCGTCCTTTGGTCCCTCGAGGCGCGAGCGATAGAGCTGCAGCGTCTCCATGATCTTGATCACGTAATTCCGTGTCTCGGTAAAGGGGATGCGCTCGATCCAGTCGATCGGGTCCACGTTCGGATCGCGGGGATCGCCGAACTGCTTCATCCAATCGGCGACACGGCCTCCTCCTGCGTTATAGGCGGCAAGCGAGAGGAAATAGGAGCCGCCATAACTGTCGATGAGCTGTCTCAGATGCGCCTCGCCGAGCTGCGTATTATAGGCGGCGTCGGTGAGCTGTCTCGCATCAAACTTGACGTTGTACGCCTTGGCGACCGCCTTGGCGGTGCTCGGCATCAGTTGCATCAGTCCGCTGGCGCCGACCGGGCTCTTGGCCGCTGCGTTGAACTCACTTTCTTGCCTCGACAACGCATGGACGAGCGCGGGATCAACGCGCTGATCAAGCAGGCTGCGGAATTGCGGGATCACGCCGACCGGGAGCGCGTAATCGCCCACCGGCAGATCACGATTGAAAGCGATCTTGGCCAGCCTAAGTGCGACCTGCGGCTGATCAAGCTGCTTGGCGAGCTCGGCGAGGAGGACGACCTCTTGCGGACTGTCGAGCTTGCGCGAGAGAGCGAAGAAGAATTGCGCCGTCACGCCATCAAGGCCGACGTCATGCGCGATACCGATGGCGCGCACGGCATCGCGCGAGATAAAGCGCTGAATGTCGGCGTCGTTGGGCAGAGGGGTCGATGTGACCTCAAGCCGGGCGGGCCTTGGGTCGAGCGCTTGGCGGCCCAACTGGCCGTAGAAATATTGCGGGTACTTGGCGGCGGCATGGAAATGCACGATGGCCGAGCCGCGGTCGCCGAGCGCGAGCGAGGTCCTGCCGAG
Organism: Actinomycetota bacterium; assembly: GCA_050257815.1. Lineage (GTDB taxonomy): Bacteria > Pseudomonadota > Alphaproteobacteria > Rhizobiales > Methyloligellaceae > Methyloceanibacter. The sequence goes on along the minus strand of JBLMXO010000080.1, from coordinate 2,997 downwards.
CCAATACTCGCCGAGCGCGATGCTCTTAGAGCTTGTCGCCGCGCTCCGTAGCGCAACGAAGTGCCGCAAGGCCGTGTTGGGGTCGGCGAGAAACCTAAGGGCAATCCAGCCGGCGAGGAACTCCGCCTCAATGTATGCGTCGCCGGACACAAGCCCATGCTTCTCGGCGATCTCGTAGGCGATGCGCGCCTGGCCTGCGTTCAGTGCTTCGCGGCAATTGACGCGCCGCTCGACCCACCAATTGTTGAGATCGAGCAGAACGTTGGGCTCACTCGGCGCGTCGAGAAGCATTTGCCACGCTTCCTTGTCGCGGTCCTTGCGGCGGAGCCATTGGATGCGGTTGAAGCGGAGTCCAGCGTCTGCTTCGACCGCGTTCGCGGGCAGAGCATCGAGCAGCTTGCCGGCATTTCCCCCACGCTGCACGACGGCAATACGCGCGGCGATTTTCTTCTGCTCATCGGCCGGCAGGAGCTTCGCCACACGGAGAGCCGCGGCGATGGCCGATTTGTCGTCGGGGTAGAGAAGTCGATCAATGCGCGCACGATGCGCATCGGCGTTGAGCATGTAACCGTATTTGGCGAGGATTTTGGTCTCCACCGCCTGGTTGAGCTCGTGATCGCGCCAGGCGGAGGTGACGAGGCTACGAGCGCCTTGCTCGTTACCTTCTTTCAGATAGACGCTCGCGAGCGCGGCCTTGCCGGCGCCTGTCTGTGGGCTCGACGAGGCGAAGAAGGCCTTGACCGTCTCGGGGCTCGCATCATTGAGGAAGAGAGCCGTCTCGGCCTTCTCGCGAAGATCGTCCTGAGCCGGCCAGTCAGGGTGGTCGAGGCGGAACTTCTCGATTTCCTCGGCGCTGCCATTGATTCCGGTCGCCCGGTAGCGATACCAGAGCGCGAAGGCGCGGGCCGATTCATCCGTGATCCTCGCCGCAGCTGCGCTGCCGCCTCCATGCATGACATCGCGAAGAGCGGATTCGTCCGCGTCACTGAGATCATAGGACGTCAATGGCTTCAGGATCGCGGCGTAGTCCAAAGCGGGGGCCTCTGCCGGGATCGCCGGCGCGAGCGTGCCCTTCATGACGACGGGAAGAGTGGCCTTGCGGTTGGGGTTGGGATCTGGCAGCGGCGTTTCGTCAGTCGCTACGTCCGGCATCGCCGTCTTCTTCGCGACTGGAGCTGGCGGCGGCGGCATCATCAACGAAGCTGCATGGGGAACGAGCGAGATCTCCTGTGCGGGCCCGTATTGCGGCAGGTTGTCTGGATTGCGGTCGGGCAGGGGAACGATGGATAGTTGCGCTGCAGGATCGGAGGTCGGATTGACGGTTGGCGTCGCGGCTGCGACCTCATCGGCTCCAGCAGTCTCCGGATTATGGTCAGGAACGGCTAGGCTCGGCGTTGCTGTATCTGCAGGGCTGTGATCGGGCGGGGTCAGTACCTTGGCCGCTGCAAGCGCGTCCGATGGGTTAACCGTGCCTGCAGAGAGCCCCACGCTGCCTGTTGTTGTGGCATCGCCGGCGACAGGCTGCGGACTGACGGTCAGTGTTTGCGGGGTCGCTGCGACGGTCTGGGACGTGGTGGTCTCGCCAGCCGTCATGCGGCCAGGATTACGATCGGGGAGCGGAGGAGGGCCTTTTGCCTCGACCTTCGCCGGTGACGTTGTGCGATTGGTCTTGGGCGTGGCGTGATGGCGCGACTTCGCCAAGGCGATAGGCGGCGCGAAACACGCAAACAGCACGAGCAATGACAAAGCGTGCGCGCTAAAGCGTTTCATCTCGTCGAACGGGACCGGTTACGATCCTGGTGAAGCTGTCAGGACGTCCCCCACGCCGGGGAGCCGCGACGAAGAGGGCACTGTAATGTGCCTGAAATCAACAATGTCTGAAAGAATCCGGCGGAAAAATGACTGGATGAGGCCATCTTGCATCACACGAATTCTACGAATGCCTCTGTAAGGTCCTGGTCAATCTACGCTTTGCTGCCGTAAGAGGGAAGGGTAACGCGCTTCATCGCGGCCAGTTCGGTCGCGTGTGTTGCCGATGCGCATCGTCTTGCCGCCTCATGTCTCAGCCCCTATTGTCCGGCCGATTTCATGACGCCGTTCATCATGAGCAAAGCGTCCGTTTGAGGAGCTAATCCTTTGCCTATCCCGCCGTTCAAAGGCTCGATTACCGCCCTGATCACTCCATTCAAGGAAGGCAAAATCGATGTTCCGGCCTTCCGCAAGCTTGTCGAGTGGCAGATCGACCAGGGCACGCATGGGCTCGTGCCTTGCGGCACTACGGGCGAATCCCCGACCCTCACCCATGAGGAGCATCGCCAAGTCATCGAGCTTTGCATCGAGGCGGCGGCTGGCCGCGTGCCGGTGATCGCCGGTACTGGCTCGAACTCGACGGCTGAGGCGGTCGAGCTGACGCGCCATGCCAAGGACGCGGGCGCCGATGGCGTACTCGTGGTCACGCCCTATTATAACAAGCCCACTCAGGAAGGGCTCTATCTCCACTACAAGGCGATCAATGACTGCGCCGACATTCCCATCCTGATCTACAACATCCCCGGACGCAGCGTGATCGACATGACGGTCGACACCATGGCGCGCCTGTTCAAGCTGTCGAACATCGTGGGCGTCAAGGATGCGACCGCCAACATGGCGCGCGTGAGCCAGCAGCGCGCGGCCATGGGCGCTGATTTCGTCCAGCTCTCCGGTGAAGACGCGACGGCTCTGGGCTTTATGGCGCATGGCGGCGCGGGCTGCATCTCCGTCACCGCCAATATTGCGCCGGCCCTTTGCGCCGAGTTCCAGCTTGCTTGCCTCGCCGGCAATTTCCGCCTTGCGCTTCAGCTCCAGGATCGGCTGATGCCGGTGCACGAGGCGTTGTTCGTGGAATCGAATCCCGGCCCGGTGAAATATGCCGCCTCGAAGCTTGGACTGTGCACCGGAGAGACGCGTCTTCCACTTGCGCCGATCACCGCCGCCTCGCGCAAGCGCGTCGACGATGCC
>JBLMXO010000079.1:0-3007 GCA_050257815.1 Actinomycetota bacterium | reverse complement strand
CGCAGCCCGCCGACCGGAGAATATAGCGAGGCCAAGCAGGAATTGCGACTACCGCCGCGTTGCGGAGGGCGACGTCCCTCCCCCGAGATTGGCGAATCGCTCGTTCAGCATCTCGAGCCGGTCTGCCGCCGAGCTCACGCGGGCGGCGATATCGGCTTGCGCATGCTTTGCCGATTCGTCGGCGACCGAGCGGTCGCGGCGTGCCTCGGCCAAGCTCGTCTTCAGCTCCTGCATCTGCCGCCTCAGCTCCCACAGTTCGTCAGTGACGACGAGGGAGGCCATCAGAATCAGGCGATCGTCTCCCACCTGGCCGAATTTTCGTCGCATCGTGTCGACATGAGAGCCGAGGTATTCTGCGAGCGCGATGAGATGAGTCTCCTCGCCTTCGCCGCATTCGAGCCGGTAGGTCCGGCCATTCAACGTGACGCTGACTTGACCCATGCGCACCCCCGCCTGTTACGCCCTACCCGGCACGGCCGGCATCATGTCCTTGAGAGTCACCATCACCGCTTCCAACCGACCGGACACCTCGTCATTCGCCGCCTTGAGGCGCCGTACGCGATGCTTCTCGGCATCGAGATCCGTTCTCAGCCGGTCGCGTTCCTCGGTCAAGCTGCGCACTTGCTCTTTCAGCGCGGCGAGCGATTCGCTCGCTTCGCTTTCCGCCAAGATATGTTGGAGGAAACCTTCAAGCTCATCGAGTGCGGCGTCAAGCCGCTCCGTTGCCTGCTGCAGAGCATCAGGTTCGGTCATCGCGCTGCTGGCCCTCCCCGCTCGGCCCGCCGCTTCATGCCAGCGAAATGGCATGTTCGCTGTCTGACACAGCGGTCTGGCAATAATGTGGTCTCACCCCGCCAAATGTACAACAACTTATCACCCTGTGTTTGGTTCCCGCAGACGTTGACAGTGCCGCGAGGCGTGTGATTTGAGACAGGCGCTGTTAACGCATCGTCAACGTCCATGGAGGCGGCGAGAGCCCGAGATCATGGCTGATGTCAAGCCTAGGTGCCGGCTCTACCTGCAGCTTCCGGGCGCCCTTACCGCAAAGCTCGAAGCTCAACTTGCCCAGGCGTTGGCCAATGCCGACGTCGCTTGCGTTTTGCTCGGCCGCGACGAGCACGCGATCGATGAAGATCACGCCGGGCGCCTGATCGATCTCGCGCAGAGGGCTGGTGCTGCCTGCTTGATCGAACAGGATGCCGAGCTCGCCGAGCGTCTGGGCGCTGACGGCGTGCATCTCGAAGCAGATGCCGACTCCTATCGCAAGGCGCGTGCTCTGCTTGGCGAAAGCGCGAGCATCGGGGTCTTCTGGGGGCTGAAACGTCACGAGGCAATGCTGCTTGCCGAGCTTGGCGCCGATTACGTCGGCTTCGGGCCGGAGTCGCCGAGCGATATCGATGGGATCGATGATTGCGCCGAGCTGATCGCTTGGTGGGACGAAATCTTCGTGGTGCCTTGCGTCGCCTTCAACATCGACGGGAGTGATGCCGCTCGGGAGCTGGCCACGCTCGGCGCCGACTTCATCGCCCCCTCCAAGCTGATCTGGCAGAACGACGACGCCGTAAACCGCATCGCCGCGATCAGCCAGGCGATCTCTCAAGCGAGGAGGGCTGCGTGAATTTCATTATTGCGCGGCGGGGCTTGCTCGCCACGGCGCTTGTCCTTGTGCTTGCCCCCTTGAACGCTAATGCCGCTGAGAGCGCGTCTTACACCGCTTTTTCTCAAGGTAAGTATCTCACCGCGCTGAAGCTCGCCGAGCAGGAAGCAGCGCAAGGCTCCAAAGAGGCCTACACCCTCATGGGCGAGATCTACGAGGATGGGCTTGGCGTCGCTCAGGATTACGGCAAGGCCGCTGACAACTATGCCAAGGCCGCGGACCTCGGCGACCCCAACGCACAATTCTCTCTCGGCACTCTCGTTGCCGAGGGGCGTGGGGTGAAAAAGGATCTTCGCATCGCCGCCGATCTCTTCGATCGCGCGGCCGAGGCCGGCAATGCGGGGGCGCAATACAACCTCGCCCTCATCTATCTGAACGGCAATGGCCGCCCTGTCGACGAGACCAAGGCCGCGGAATGGATGGAGAAATCGGCCGCTGGCGGCAATCCACAGGCGCAATACGATTTGAGTGCCTTCTATCAGTTCGGCCGCGGTGTTCCGATCGACAAGGCTAAGGCGGCGGATTGGCTCGGGCGTGCCGCCGACGCCGGTCTCCCCGATGCCGAAGTCGACTATGCCGTCATGCTCTTCAAAGGCGAGGGCGTGCCAGCGGACCAGGCTCGCGCCGCCAAGCTCTTCCGCCAGGCCGCCGAGCAAGGCAATCCCGTAGCCCAGAACCGGCTGGCACGGCTCTATGCCAATGGCGTTGTGGTGAAGGAAGACCTGGTCCAGGCCGCAAAATGGCATCTCCTTGCCCGCGGCGCCGGCGTCAGCGACTTCAATCTCGACCTCATGCTGGCCAAGCTCACCAAAGAGCAGCGCGCCGAGGCGGAAAAAGACGCGCAAATCTGGCGCGATGGCAGTCTCACGCAGTAAGAGTGCCACCTTGACAGCGAGAGCGGCTTAGCGGCTTAAAGGCGGCGACCTAAGATTCTCCCGCAAGGCAGTCTATGAAGATCAATGGTAACGAAATTCGCCCCGGCAATGTGATCGAGCACAAGGGGGCGCTGTGGATCGCGGTGAAGACGCAAGCCGTGAAGCCCGGCAAGGGGCCGGCTTACGCGCAAGTCGAACTCAAGAACGCAATCGACGGGACCAAGCTCAACGAGCGCTTCCGCGCTTCCGAAACGGTCGAGCGGGTAAGGCTCGAGCAGAAGGATTATCAATTCCTCTATGCCGAAGGCGACATGCTCACCTTCATGGATGTCGATACCTACGACCAGATCCAAATCCCCAAAGAGCTCATCGGCGAGCGCGCGGCCTTCCTGCAAGACGGCATGACGGTGACGGTCGAGAGCCACGAGGGACGGCCGATTGGCGTCTCACTTCCCGATCAAGTGACGCTCGAGGT
>JBLMXO010000078.1:0-7346 GCA_050257815.1 Actinomycetota bacterium | reverse complement strand
ATCGCCGCCTCATCGGCGCGCGCGGAGGATGAGCCATCGGACGAAGCGCCTGATCCCTGGCTCGGCTGCTGGACCCGCGTCTATGACGCGACGCATCTTGCCAAGCATCCGAAGCAGGCGGCCACTGGGCTGACGCTCTCGATCGAGAGCCGCGAACCTTCCGGCGACAGCGATCCCGGTCCCTATCTCGCTACTCTCTACGGCACGTTCCGCGGCAAGCCAGACGTCTATGCGATGCCGAGCGGCGGCCGCTGCGTGGTCGCCGGCGCGGCCAAGGACCAGCTCTCTTGCGTCGCTGACGGGTTCTTCGTCGGCAAGTTCGAACTCGCGCCGGCAGCCAAGAACATGAAGATCGTGCTCAAGGGAAGCGACGAGCACATCGCGCTCGTGCCGGGTGTCGACACCGCGTCGTTCGTGGTCCTGTCGCCGGATAACCCGGAGCATTCGCTGTTCGTGCTGAATCCAGCGCCGGCCAAGACCTGCGGCCAATAGCGCTGGCAAAGGCGCCGGGAACCGCATCATCATGGGTTGCCCGTGATAGCATCGCCGACGATGCTCACCATGAGCGCGATTAGTGTCACGTTGAAAACGAACGAGACTATGCTGTGTATGGTCACAACGTGGCGTATCGGTTTCGCCGTTACCGTGACGTCAGCAACTTGCGCCGCCATACCGATTCCAAACGAAAAATAGACAAAGTCCCAATAGTCCGGACGTGGGTCGTCGGGAAAATTCAGGCCGCCACAAGAACCGCGGTGCTCGGCGTAGAACTCATGTGCGTAATGCAATGCGAAGATCGTATGAATGAATGTCCACGACAGCGGTACGGTCAGGAGAACGAGCGTGAGATCGGCCGGCTGTCGCGTTTCGCTTAGCCAGTAGACGATCCCGGCGATACTCGTGAGCGCAGCCAGAACCGTTACAATCGCGATGGAGATGCGCCCCTCGTCCTGCAGCGCGGATTGCCGTCGAATATGGTCGATGTCGGGATGAAGGAACATCCAATAGACCAGAGTGAGATACAGCGCCAACCCCATGTCCCAACCAAGCAAAACGTGGGGTACCCACCACAGGGTCTGATGAGTCGTTGACCACCCGACATTGAAAATGATCGTTAGCGTCGAGACGGCAACGCCGAACAATAAGGACGCGAGCAGTTTTGGCCGAACAAGTACTATTCGAATGGGCTTCGGCCAACGTACGCGTGGCTTGACGGTATTGCTCTTCACGCGTTTTAGCTGTGGGACCACTTTCTTCTCCGGACTAGCTCGAACGGTTCACGGCGAAACGCACTGTCTCGACCAGCATCTCGGCCTTCTTGCCGAATGGCGCGAGCGCCAGCTCTGCTTCGGCAACGAGCCCAACCAGCCGCGCCTTGGCGGCCTCAGTGCCAAGGAGAGCGATGAGCGTCGCCTTGCCCTGGCTCGCGTCCTTGGCGACCGCCTTGCCGAGCGTGGCGGCGTCGCCTTCGGTATCGAGCAGATCGTCGGCGAGCTGGAAGGCTTGGCCGAAGGCCGAGGCATAGGTTATGAGCGCCGCGCGCTCCGACGCGCTCGCCCGGCCGAGGATCGCGCCAGCCTCGCAGGCAAAGCGGAACAGGGCGCCGGTCTTCAGCGCCTGCATCATGGCGACGTCCTGACGGCTGAAGCCCGTCTGCCCGATGGTGAGATCGAGCGCCTGGCCGAGCACCATGCCGTGCCAGCCGCTCGCCCGCGCGAGGTGAAGCGCAAGCTCGGAGCGGATGGCGGGGTCTGAGCTCGTCGATGGACTGCTCACGGTCTCGAAGGCGATGGTCAGCAGGCCGTCGCCGACGAGGATCGCGGTCGCCTCGTCATAGGCCTTATGCACGGTCGGTCGCCCGCGGCGCATGTCGTCGTCGTCCATGGCCGGCAAGTCGTCATGCACGAGGGAGTAGCAATGGATGCATTCGAGCGCGCAAGCCGCGTCGAGCGAGGCGTCTTCGTCGATCCCGAACAGCCGCGCCGATTGCAGCAACAGGAAGGGACGCAAGCGCTTGCCGCCCCCAAGAACAGCATAGCGCATGGCCTCAGCGAGATCACTCCTGGCCATGGCGGCACGCGCTTCGCCGCTAGCGGCGCCATCGCCGAGCAAGGCAGCGAGCCTTGCCTCGACAAGCCGGCCTAAGCGTTCGAGCTCTTTCGTGAAAGCCATCTTGGGGATAGGGCGAGAGAAGGCGGCTCTTTGCCGCAAAATCGTTGATAATCATTACCCTAATACCACGTTGCCGGTTGCGGCAACCAAGAGGTAGAACGCGGGGAATATGGTGATTCAGGCAGTCTCAGGAGCGCGAGGGCGCAAGCGCTCTAAGAGACGGACGGCGCATCTCTGGCTCAAACGCGCGGCGCTCGTCGTCCTCCTTGGCCTCGCCGCCCTTCTCCTTTCCATCGTCCTGTTCCGCTTCGTCAATCCGCCCATCACCGCGGTGATGCTGGCCGACGAGCTGACGGGCACGACGCTTCACCGCCAATGGGTGCCGCTCGAGGATATGTCGCCCGATCTGCCGCTCGCAGTGATCTCGAGCGAAGATGGGCGCTTCTGCCGGCATTGGGGGGTCGATTGGGGGGCTATGCGGGACGCAATCAAGGCGGGTGCCGTGCGCGGGGCGAGCACCATTCCCATGCAGGTCGCCAAAAATCTCTATCTGTGGAACGGGCGGAGCTATGTGGCCAAAGCTTTGGAGCTGCCGCTTGCTTATGTCATGTCGCTCATCTGGCCCAAGCAGCGCATGATCGAGGTTTATCTCAATGTCGCCGAGTTCGGCCGCGGCATCTATGGAGCTGAGGAAGCGAGCCGCCACTATTTTGGCAAGAGCGCCGCCGATCTCACCCGGCATGAGGCGGTGCTGCTTGCCGTCACGTTGCCGGCCCCGCATATACGCAATCCGCGCAAGCCCAGCTTTCGCATGCTGCGCATCGCCCGCGCCGTCGAGCTCCGCATGCCCATCATCGCCAAGCGTGGGGCTTGCGTGATTCCGGCCCGCTAAAGACCTGGCATCGGCTCTGGCCAGCCAAGAACTTTGCCACTATAAGGGCGCCACGAAAGGCCCCGGGCTTACGGGGGCCGCGCAAAGGATTGCAAAATCATGGCTGTTCCGAAAAGAAAAGTCTCGCGCATGAAGCGCGGCAACAGACAGAGTCACGATGCGCTCAAGGCGCCGACCTATGTCGAGGACAAGGAGTCCGGCGAGCTTCGCCGGCCGCACCACATCGAACTCAAATCGGGCCGTTACCGCGGCCGGCAGGTGCTCGACGTCAAGGAAGAGGCCTAACCGGCAGATGGGTGATGAGCGAAGGAGCGCCTGAGACAAAGGCGGTTCGCAAGTCCGGGCGGCGAAGCTTGATCGCCGCTTTACCGCTCCTCATCATCCCACTCCTCGCTTATGTGGTCTTTGCCGCTTTTGGCGCCGATTTCGCCACGTCGCGCTTCGACGTGCCGTTGCCGTCGGGGGGAGTGTGGCAGATCACGCTCGGCGATATTCTGCTCACCATCGGTCTTGGGCTCCTCTTCTTCGAGATCTTGAAGGCGACATGGACCGGCGGCGCCACCGTGATCGACCACGCCTTCTCCATGATGGTGTTCGTCGCCTGCCTTATCCTGTTCCTCGTCTGGGACCGTGCGGCGACCTCGACCTTCTTTCTCTTGATGCTCATGGCCCTGACCGACGTGATCGCGGGCTTTTCCGTTACGATCGGCGCTGCGCGCCGCGACCATAACGTCGGCGATCAATGAAGCTCTCGGCGGAGCCCAAAGTGGGCTCCGCGGTCGCTGCAAGCCTTTGTCAACCAAGCCACGAACAAAGACGGGCGCTGTCGCGGCCCCGCCGTCTTTCCCGCTCGATTGGGCTCTACAGAGAGCCCTTTCTTAAGCCTTGTTGCCTAGGCTTCGCAGCAACCAGGCAGCGCCGCCAAGGCGCGCCGCAAGCGGGATGTTAAGGGGGCGGAGTTGAGTAGATCCTCTAACGAGCGGGCCGACCGCGGTCCCGTGCAGTCCCAGCAACAGCAAACCGCTCTGGGTGTCGCCGATCCGAGCCAGCGGGGCGAAGAGATCTGCGCCACGCCGTCACCCATGCGGAAGTTCGATCTCGAAGAGGTGCTGCGCGCGGTGCGCGAGACGGCCTATCGCTGGGACTTTGCCAGCGACCGCATCGATTGGGCTGAGAACGCCTCCGAAGTGCTCGGCGTTTCCGACCCGCTTCAGCTCGCCAAGGGCCGCGCCTTCGCGCTGCTGGTCGATCCAGAGCATGCCGGCTCGCGCTACGACGGGATCATCGGCGGACCGCATGTCTCACCCGACAGCGAGATCAAGTATTGCCTGCACTATCGCTTCCTCCCGGAGGGCCGCCGCGGCAGAGCAGCGCTGTGGGTCGAGGACACAGGCGTCTGCTATATCGACGACGAGTCTCGCCCGCGTCTTGCACAAGGCACGCTGCGCGTGATCGACGACCGGCGCGAGAAGCACGAGCGGCTGCTCTATCTCGGCAGCCATGACGAACTCACCGGGCAGCTCAACCGCACGCGGCTCACTGAAGAGCTCACCCATCTCCTCTCAAGCGCCGGCCGCGCCCCCACCAAAGGCGCGTTCCTGCTCGCAGGCGTGAACGACCTCACGCTGATCAACGAAACTTACGGTTTCGATGTCGGCGACGAGGTGATCTCCATTGTCGGGCGCAGACTCGGGCGTGCACTGCGCGGCAAGGATTGCATCGGACGCTTCTCGTCGAACAAATTCGGCGTGGTGCTCCCCGATAGCGACGCCGAAGGGCTCGAGGCGATTGCTGCGCGTTTGATCGCGACGGTGCGCGACAACGTGATCGACACGAGCGTTGGCGCCGTGGCGACGAGCATTTCGGTCGGCGCCGTGCTTCTGCCCGAGCATGCGACCAACGCGCAGTCGGCTATCGGCCGTTGCCTGCAGGCGCTCGACACCGCACGCAACAATCGCGGGCATGGCTTCGCCGTCTATCGGCCTTGCGAGCGGCGCGAGTCGGAACGGCGCCGCGCCGTCGCCATCGCTGACGACATCGTGCGCGCGTTGAACGATCGCCGCATGATGCTCGCGTTGCAGCCGATCGTCACCTCGCGCAGCCACGAGCCCGAGCTCTACGAGTGCTTGCTGCGCATGAAGCGGCTTGATGGCTCGATCGCCTCGGCGAGCGAGTTCATCCATGTGGCCGAGCAATTCGGTCTCGCCAAGCTGATCGATCGTCGCGTGCTCGAGCTTGCCACCGACCTGTTGCGGTCGATTCCCACGATCAAGCTTGCGCTCAACGTGTCTGCGGCGACGGCGACCGACCCGGCATGGCTCGCGGGGCTTGTGGCTTTCAGCGGCAACGACCGCGAGCTCACCCAGCGGCTGACCATCGAGATCACGGAGACAGCGGCCATCTCAGACCTCGCCGAGACTGTCAAATTCGTCAAGTCGCTCAAGGCCTTAGGCTGCCGCGTGGCGCTCGATGATTTCGGCGCGGGCTACACCTCGTTCCGTAGCTTAAGGCTGCTCGGCGTCGACATGGTCAAGATCGACGGTTCCTTCATCGAGAATCTCGCCACCCATGCCGAGGACGAGATGTTCGTGCGCACGCTGATCGACCTCGCGAAGAATTTCGGCATCGTCACCGTGGGCGAATGGGTGGGCGATGAGCGGACGGCGAAGCTGCTCGAGCGGGCCGGAGTCGCCTATATGCAGGGCTATTTCTTCGGCGCACCGGAGCTCTCCAAGGGCAGCGAAGAGGCGAGCGAGGCGAAGTCGATCTAGCTCGCCGACAACAGCGCGGCGAGCGCGGCGAGCTCCGCATCGTGCACGCCAACCTTTTCCAGATGGCGCACGGTGTTCAGCACATATTCGATGTTGCCGCCCGCTTGGCCTTTGCCATTGCGGACGATGCCAAGCTTGTCCTCGAGCGAGAGGGATCCCGCATATTGTGCGTGATTGGGGTCGACGAGATAGCACAGCGCGCGGAAGCCGCGGTTTGATCCATCGAGCAACGTGATGGGGCGTGTGGCTTCGCGGTAGACGTCGGTCACCTGCTCGCGCGCGCGGAGATAGGCGATCGTCTCCTCCTCAGCGCCGACAGCCACGCGGAAGGCGACGCCGCGGCACGATCCGCCCTTGTCGAGGCCGAGCACGAGGCCCGGCTCTGCGTGCGTGCCGCGATGGACGACGGAGTAGACGCAAAGCGCCCGGTGCGCGCCCATGAGTCGGGCAGGGGCTTGCTCCGCGAAGTCGAAGCCCGGCCGCCACATCAGCGAGCCGTAGCCGAACACCCAAAGCTCAGCCATTCACTTAGCGTCAGTCCTCATGCCCGTGGGGGCGGCCGAAATCGGGCGCAGGCGTATCCTGGCCTGCCTCGATGATGCCGCGGCGGATGGCGCGGGTGCGGGTGAAATGTTCGTAGAGCGCCTCGCCGTCGCCCTTGCGGATCGCCTTGGTCAGCGCCGAAACGTCCTCATTGAAGCGGCCGAGCATTTCGAGAACTGCATCCTTATTTGCAAGAAAAACGTCACGCCACATCGTCGGATCGGAAGCGGCAATGCGCGTAAAATCACGGAAACCGCCCGCGGAAAATTTCAGCACCTCTGATCGCGTCACGGCCTGCAATTCGTCGGCGGTGCCGACGATCGTGTAGGCGATGAGATGCGGCAGATGACTGGTGATCGCGAGCACCAGGTCATGATGATCGGGCGCCATCGTTTCCACGTTGGCGCCGAGCAGTCGCCAAAAGGACGCCAGCTTGTCGATCGCCTTTTTGTCCGCGCCATCGGGCGGCGTCAGGATGCACCAGCGATTAACGAAAAGCTCCGCAAAGCCGGCATCAGGTCCCGAATATTCCGTCCCTGCTACCGGATGCGCCGGAATGAAATGCGTGCCCTTCGGGAGGTGAGGTGCCATATCGCGGACCACCGAGCCCTTGACCGAGCCGACGTCGGACACGATCGCGCCAGGTGCGAGATGGGCCCCGATTTCCTTCGCGACGGCACCACAGGCGCCGACCGGTATGCAGACAATAACGATATCGGCGCCTTCGACCGCGGCGGTGTTGGTCTCCACGACCTGGTCGGCAATCCCGAGCTCGGCAACGCGCCGGCGCGTCTGCGGCGAGCGCGCGGTCGCCACAATCGTCCGCGCGGCGCCCTGCGCGCGGGCAGCGCGCGCGATCGACGATCCGATCAGGCCGACGCCGATCAGTGCCAGCCGGTTGAACAAGGTGGCGGGCTTGCTCACGCGGCCTTCCCCAGGAATTCCTTGAGAGCCTGCACCACGAGTCTGTTGGCCTCTTCAGTGCCGACGCTCATTCGCAAGGCGTTTGGCAGCTTGTAGACCCCGAC
>JBLMXO010000077.1:0-7464 GCA_050257815.1 Actinomycetota bacterium | reverse complement strand
ATTGGCGAATCACGTCCTGCGGCGCGACCACGTTGCCGAGCGACTTCGACATCTTGCGCCCGTCGCCGTCGAGCACGAAGCCGTGTGTCACCACCGCTTCGTAGGGCGCGCGGCCGCGCGTACCGCAAGCTTCGAGCAGCGAGGATTGGAACCAGCCGCGATGCTGGTCGGAGCCTTCGAGATAAAGCTGAGCAGGCCAAGCGAGGTCCTTGCGCTTCTCGAGCACGAAGGCATGGGTCGAGCCTGAATCGAACCAGACATCGAGGATGTCGTCGATCTTCTCCCAGTCGTTAGGATTGGCGACGATGCCTTCGAGCAGGCGTTGCTTGGCGCCTTCCTTGAACCAGGCATCGGCGCCTTCGGCACGGAAAGCGGCGACGATGCGCTCGCGCAAGGCCTCCGATTCCTTGCGGAAATCGGGATGAGGCCCGGGGATGACAGTTCCCCCATGCTCACCTTTCTTCGTATTGCGGAACACGGTGATGGGAACACCCCATGCGCGCTGGCGCGATACCACCCAGTCGGGCCGCGTCTCGATCATGCCGGTGATGCGGTTCTCGCCCTGTGGTGGCACCCAGCGCGTCTCGCCGATCGCATGAAGCGCGCGGGCGCGCAGCGTGTCCAACTTGGAGTCGAGCCCGCGATCCATGGCGATGAACCATTGCGGGGTGGCGCGGAAGATCACAGGCTTCTTGGAGCGCCACGAATGTGGGTAGTCGTGCTTGTGGCGCGCGCGCGCGACCAAAGCATTCGCCTCGACGAGTGCCTTGATCACGGCGTCGTTGGCGTCGCCGAACTTGCCCTTGTCATCGACCACACGCTTGCCTTCGAAGCCGCGCGCTTCGGCAGTGAAGAAGCCGGCCTCATTGACGGTGAAGGGGATGGTGGTATCGATCTTGCGATTCTCGAGTTCCCAGCGATTGTGCTCCCAGATCTCGAAGTCCTCGGTGCCGTGACCGGGCGCAGTGTGGACGAAGCCAGTGCCGGTATCCTCGGTCACATGCTCGCCGGCGAGCAAAGGCACGTCGAAGAAATAGCCCGAGTTGCGCAGGGGATGCGCAGCAGTCATGGTGGCGAGCACCGACGGCGGCACGTCGCCTTTGCGGGTCCATCCCGACACGCGCGCCGCCTTGAACACCTCCTCGGCCAGGTTGTCGGCAAGGATCAACCGGTCGCCGACCTTGGCCCAATTGTCGTCCGGCGCCTCGGTGATGTCATAGAGGCCGTAAGCGATATCAGTGGAGAAGGCGACGGCCCGGTTGCCCGGTATGGTCCACGGTGTCGTGGTCCAGATCACGATGCTCGCGCTCTTAAGATCTTCTATCTCATCAGCGGAATCCGCTTTGGCGGTCTTAACCGGAAACTTCACATAGATCGCCGGGCTCTCGATCTCCTCATATTCCACTTCGGCCTCGGCGAGAGCGGTGCGCTCGACCACCGACCACATCACGGGCTTGGAGCCGCGATAAAGCAGGCCGTTCATGGCGAACTTCATCAGCTCGTCGGTGATGGTGGCCTCGGCCTCGAAGGCCATCGTCGTGTAGGGGTGATCCCAATCGCCGACGACACCGAGGCGCTTGAACTCCTCGCGCTGCACCGAGAGCCAATGCTCGGCATAGGTGCGGCACTCGGCGCGGAAGGCGATCATGGCGGCAGAGTCGGAGAGATTGGGCTTGGCCTTGCCCTTGGAGCGGTAATTCTCCTCTTCGACCTTCCACTCGATGGGAAGGCCGTGACAATCCCAGCCCGGCACATAATTGGCGTCCTTGCCCATCATGCCTTGCGAGCGGACCACCACGTCCTTGAGGATCTTGTTGAGGCCGGTGCCGATATGAACGTTGCCATTGGCATAAGGCGGCCCATCATGCAGCACGAATTTGGTGCGCCCCTGTTGCTCGCGGCGCTGCAGGCCGTAGAGGTCCATCTCACGCCAGCGCTTGAGCAGCTCAGGCTCCCGCTCGGGCAAGCCTGCTTTCATCGGGAAGTCGGTCTTGGGCAGGAAGAGGGTCAAGCTCCAGTCGCGCCCGGTTTGCACTCTGAGCGGCTTGGCTGGAGGCTGGGGTAAGGGCTTGGTCGCGGGTCTGGCAGCGCGGGGTTTCGGCTTATGCGAAGAGCGCGCGCTCGCCTTCGCATCTTTCGGAGTGACTCTCTTCGACGCGCCCGACTTTGTCTTCGATGCTGACGCTCTTGCTTTCGAGGATCGCAGCTTGGCTTTGGTCTGAGAACGCGGCTTTGCGGCACTTGCTCGCGCCTTCGCCGCCGGCCTTGTCTTCTTCTTGGTGCGAGAGGACCTGGCCTTAGGCGCCGCGCGTTTCGGCTTCGCGGCGCTCTTGGTTATCTTACGCTTCACGGCAAGCTTCGCCTTCGATGCCGCTTTCCGCGAAGGCGCGGGCTTGGCGGCAGCTCTGCCGCGTTTCGTTGTCTTGGCCATGGTCCTGCTTCTATCCGCCAGCGGGCGCCGTTTGCGGGCACCCCTCAGGCGCCGCCGCTCGCCTCCATTTCAAGCGGGCGTTCTAGCAACCGGGCTCGCGACAATCCAGTGCCGCGGCTTCGAGAGCACGGCCCAAGGGAAAGCGGCGCATCGGATCGTCCCCCTCGATGTTGCGGAGGATGATGCGCGCGGCCTCACAGTCCTCTTGCATTTGTTTCGCCAGCGATGCTCCGTCGGCGAAAGCGTGGTCGCCGCGGAGCTTGACGATAAATTCGAGCTCGACATCCTCGCCACGGAGATTCCCTGAAAAATCGAGGAGATAGGCCTCGAGAGCCGGGGTGCCAGGACCGAATGTCGGGCTCGACCCGACATAGCCGGCGGCGTCATAGCGCCGTCCCTTGTGATAGACGCGCATGGCGTAGATGCCGTGCGCGACCTCTTGGCCATGGGCGAGCGGAAGGTTGAGCGTGGGGAAGCCGAGCCCCTTGCCACGGCCGTGTCCCTGCTCAACCTTGCCCCTAATCCGCCACCAATAGCCAAGCTGCTCGGCTGCCTCGCGCATTTCGCCTCTGCGCAAATGCTCTCTGATGCTGCTCGAGGAGAAGGTCGCCCCCATCTGCCCCACCGGCGCGACGACATCGACGCCGAAGTCTTGGCCGCGCCCGATCGCCTTGAGACTTTCGGTCGTGCCGGTCCGCCCTTTGCCAAACGTGAAGTCATAGCCGACCACGACGTGAGAAGCGCCAAGCCCCTGCCCCAAGACCTCGGTGGCGAAGGTCTCGGCGCTCAGAGACGACAGCTCGCGATTGAAGGGGATGACGAAGGTCTGGTCGAGACCGAGCTCGGCAAGCAGCTCGAGCTTGAGCGGAAGGGGGGTCAGATAGAAGAAGGGTTGACCGGGTGCGAAGAAGGCGCGCGGGTGCGGATCGAACACGACCGCGCCAGAGCGCCGCCCTTCAGCGTCGGCAATCCGTTTCGCTTCGAGTAGAACCGCCTGATGGCCACGATGGACGCCATCGAAATTGCCGATGGCGAGAGCGGCACCCTTGAGCGAGCCCGGCACGTCCTGCCAGGAGCGGACAACGTCCATCACGCATCCTTCGAATCTCGCCCTATTGGCGCGGCGCCCTGCGGTCGACCATCATTACCGCCTCACCTTCGAGAACGGTCTTGCCATTCACCGAGCAGTCGCAAGCTAGCGTCACGCGGGCCTTGTCGGGATCGAGTGCAGTTATCTTGAGCGTGGCCACCACCTCATCGCCGATGAAGACCGGTCCGCGGAACTTCATGGTCTGCGAGAGGTAAACACAGCCAGGGCCTGGCAGTTTGGTGCCGAGCACGGTCGAGAACAGACTGCCGGTAAGAAAGCCGTGAGCGATGCGCTTCTTGAAGATGGTGGAAGCGGCAAACTCGTCGCTCAGATGGATCGGATTGACGTCGCCGGATAGCTCAGCGAAGGCGAGGATATCCTCATTGGTGATCCTCTTGGCGTAGCTCGCCTCCATGCCGACGGAGAGATCCTCGAAATAGTAACCATGGCCGAGGCCGCCCCCGCCGTTTCCGTTGCGCGTCATGTGCTCTTCCTGCTCCCTGATGGCCAAAGAGGCAAAATAGCGAAGGGTTTGTTGCACCGCAATAAGACTTCGGGCCGCTCGCGATGCTCGCCCCGCGTCTTGGCTTAACCCTCCGTTCACGGCCCAACCGTAATCTCGCCGGCGTTAGCTCTGCCAATTGGCGGGCAACCGCCTTTCGCGTTGAGACCTCACGTAAGCAAACGAGAACGCCGAGGCCCGTGAGGATCGGAGGATCAGATGGCTGTCAATACCAACATGCCCGTCCTCGTCGTCGACGATTACAAGACGAGGGTAAGGATCATTCGCAATCTGCTGAAGCAGCTCGGCTTCGCCAATGTGGATGAGGCTGCAGACGGGACCGCGGCGCTCGACATGATGCGCAACAAGCAATACGGGCTCGTCATTTCCGACTGGAACATGGAACCCATGACGGGCTACGAGCTGTTGCGCGAGATGCGCGCCGACGACCGGCTGTCGCGTACGCCTTTCATCATGGTCACGGCCGAATCGAAGACCGAGAACGTTATCGCGGCAAAGAAGGCCGGGGTGAATAACTATATCGTCAAGCCGTTCAACGCTGCGACGCTGAAGGCGAAGATCGACGCGATCTTCGGCGAATAACAAGCGAGGGATGCCCAAATGCCAGGGCGTGGGGGATCGGCGGCTAAGCGCCGTGCCAAAGGTCGAGCGAGCCGATCACGAACGGAGAACGCTCGCACCGTATCCGAAGAGGTCACGGTACTCGTCAATACGCTGCGCGAGCTGGCGGCGATCCGCTCAACGGCTGAAGACGCGGCCGGACGCATTCTCGACTCCGCCGAAGGATTGCTCGCATTGGCCGACCAAGAAGAGGCGAAGCGGGCGGAAGAGGCCATCCTTTCAATCATGACTGCGTGCGGCTTTCATGACCTCGTGGGTCAGAGGGTCACCAAGATCACCAAGTCGCTCGATCGCGTCCTCGCCAAACGTATGAAGGGCGCGGGCCGCGGCAAGGAGCGCGCCGTGACGCCGCCGCGCAAGGGCGAGCCCAAATTGGAACTTGAAGGCCCCGGCCTTGGCGAGGCGAGTCAGGCCAGCATCGACGCTTTGTTTAGAGACAAAAACTAGGGCCGGTTCACCAGTCGAGCGCACGCATGGCCGCGAGCGGCCTACGCTTGGCCGCCGCAAACAGCTCGGCCAGATGGGAACGGTCAAGGGCTTCAGCACCCACTTCACCGCCGCTATTCGCCGGCGCATGCACTCCGCTTGCGACAAACACCGCATCGAGGCCAAACCCTGCCGCGCCGGCAATGTCGGTATGGACGCCATCGCCGATGGCGAGGATGTCATCCTTGGCGACCGGGCGTCCAGCGAGGCTCGCGATGGTCTCGTGCGCGAGCTCGTAGATCGGCGCGTATGGCTTGCCGGCATAGACCAGGCTGCCCCCTTCCTTCTCATAAACCGCGGCAAGGGCGCCGGCGCAGTAGACGAGCTGGTGTCCACGCTCGACGAGGTGATCCGGATTGGCGCAGATCATCGGCAGCTTGCGCGCGGCAAGCTCCCTGAGCAGGCAAACATAGTCAGCCGGCGTCTCGGTCTCGTCGTCGAAGAGGCCCGAGCACACGACGAGGTCGGCCTCATCGCGCGGCACCAGAGTCACGTCGAGGCCGGCGAAGATCGGGAGGTCTCGCTCTGGTCCGAGATGAAAGACGCGCGGATGGGCGTGCTTGCCGAGCTCGTGGCGGGTGAGATCGCCCGAAGTGACCGTCGCGTCGTAGCAGGACGGCGGCACGCCGAGCCGCGAGAGCTGCTCTTGGACGCCGGGGCTCGGGCGCGGAGAGTTGGAGAGGAACACCACGATCCCGCCCTCTTCGCGGAAGCTTCTCGTCGCCACCACGGCGGGCGCGAAGGCGCGGTGCCCGTTGTGCATCACGCCCCATATGTCGACGAGCCAGGCGCGGTAGCCGGATCCGATCTCCTTAATCGAGGCGATGACGGGGATTTCGGGAGCGGTCATGGTCATGCCGTTCCGTTAGAGGCTCGCCCGGCAGGGGTCAAGCAGACAGCAGCCAAAGAGTCCACGGCACTGTGCGCCGGCTCGCAAGGGCAGAGGGCCGCAGCTGCCAGATCAACGGGAAGCAAGCCTCAACGCCAGGCTTGGCAGAACCGATCGAATGACGCCCGCCATCGCCCAACCGGCGACGCGGCGAATCTGAAAGAAGTCTGAACAAGGCTGTCCGACTTGTGATCGCTTGGGGCTTGCTGCGGTCGCGACTTGACCCCACATGAGGCGCGCCGAGGGGGAGAAGGAGATGAAACACATGACCGACCCCCGCAGATCAGCCTTTTTCCGCAAAGCATTGATTTCCGCGGGCGTTGCCGCCGGCTTTGGCCTTCTCGCCGCGACGGTGCCTGCATCGGCCGCGCCGATTCCAAGCGCGGGGCTTGCGTCCCCTGGGCTCCAAGTCGAGGACGCCGGCTACAGACACTCCCGCCGGCAGCTCTATGTCGCCGAGGACGGGGCGCCGAACGTCAATTACGGTTACGTCTATCCGGGATACCGGCCTTGGATGCCATTCCACGGCAGCATCGAGATCCAGGAGCTGCAGCGGATGTTTCCCGAAACCAACTGGCCGCGCAGCATGCGTTACTAAACGCTCTCCGAGGACCGCTTGGTTTGTCGACAATTCGCTACGCTTTGTCGGCTGCCGGATTAAGCTTCTTGGAGAGGTTGTATGGCATCGTCCCGCGCGGACGAGGTCAACGAATTGCAGCTGATGTTCCCTCATCACCCTGGGTGCCCGGCATGCGCGACCAGGCATTTGAGCTTCACCAAGGAGAGTTCGACATGGTTCACCACGTGATCAAAGCGGGCGCGTTGGCGCTCGTGCTCGGCGGCTTCGCAGCCGCCGGCCAGGCTTTCGCCTTTTCGCCGCTTCAGGCCGAGCGCGCTGGAGCGATCGTCATCCCGGTCGTCGACGAGCCGCAGCAAGTCGATGAGCATCTCAATGCCGACCAAATGCCGACCAATCCGCCGGAGCCGGCGATGGCCGAGCCGAGAGGCGAGAAGGGAAATAGCGGCAGCGACGTCGAGGAGCAGGAGCTGCAAAACATGTTCCCCTCCACGGCCTGGCCGAAGAACAACTAGCCAGACATCGGCGCATGCGCAGAGCCCCGGGGCACCGCCTCGGGGCTCTTCATTTTTGAGAAGGGGCTAGGCCGCGTCGGCGTTTTCGAGCTCGCGCACGAGCTGGGGCGTCATGGCCTTGGGCTCGCCGAACAGATAGCCTTCAGCGAGCTCGACGCCATAGTCGATGAGCACGCCCACATCGGCTTCATCCTCGACCTTCTCGACGATCAGCTTGAGATCGAAGCCTTCGAGATAGGACTTCATGTCCGAGGCCGGGAGCGCCGCTCCCTTTTCCTTCATGTCGTGCAGGAAGGTCTTGGCGTCGATCTTGACGAAGCGGAACGAGCGAT
>JBLMXO010000076.1:0-3191 GCA_050257815.1 Actinomycetota bacterium | reverse complement strand
CCATGCGACTTGCGCAGCATTCGCGTGCAAGATCGCGGCGAAAAGCCCTCTCCCCGCTGGGGCGAGGGGGATCGATTTCTGCTAAGCGTTGGATATGACCACAGAACCCCTGACCGCAGATGATGTCATCTCCCATCTCGGGCTGAAGCCGCACCCGGAAGGCGGCTGGTATCGCGAGACCTTCCGCGACGAGCCGGGTCATAAGGGCCGCGCGCACTCGACCGCGATCCTCTTTCTGCTCAAGGCAGGCGAGGTGTCGCGCTGGCACCGCGTGGACGCGGCGGAGATGATCCATTGGTATGGAGGAGCGCCGCTTCTGCTCGAGGTGAAGGACGGCGAGACACGCCACGAACACCGGCTCGGATCGAACCTGCTCGCCGGTGAGCACCCACAGGCGCTCGTGCCGGCCGGCGCGTGGCAGACAGCACGGAGCCTCGGTGCCTGGACGCTTCTCGGCTGCACCGTGGCGCCCGGCTTCGAGTTCTCAGGGTTCGAGCTCGCTCCCGAAGGCTTCGAGCCTTAGCTCCAAATCAATCCATGTGCTGGCCGCCGTTGATGGTCAGCGTCGAGCCGGTGATCCAGGCCGCCTCGTCGGCAGCGAGGAACACGACGCACCGCGCCACCTCGTCGGCCTCGCCGAGCCGGCCCACTGGGATCTGGCCGACGATCGACTTCATCACTTCGTCCGACACGCCGGCGAGAAGCTCGGTCTTCACGTAGCCAGGAGCAATCGCGTTCACGGTGATCCCTTTGCGCGCGCTTTCGAGCGCGAGCGCGCGGGTGAAGCCGATCACGCCGGCTTTGGCCGAGCAGTAATTGGCAAGGCCGAGTTGACCCTTTTGTCCATTGATCGAGGAGATGTTCACGATGCGGCCGAAGCCCCGCTCGCGCATGCCGTTGATCACGGGCCTCGTCTGGTTGAAAAGCGAATCGAGATTGGTGCGGATCACCTGCTCCCACTGCTCATGGGTCATCTTCTGCAGCATGGCGTCGCGCGAGATGCCGGCATTGTTGACCAGCACCTCGACGGGGCCGACTTCATTCTCGACGTTGATGATCCCTTGCTCAGCAGCGACGTAGTCACCAACGTCCCATTTGAACACCGGGATCTTGGTTTCCTTGTTGAAGGCCTTGGCCGCGTCGTCGTTGCCGCCGTAATTGGCGGCGACCTTGTAGCCCGCCCTCTTCAATGCCTTGCAGATTGCGGCACCAATACCGCGCGTTCCTCCCGTGACGAGAGCCACCCTTCCCATGCCTTCCTCCCTTGGACGGCGCTTCTTTGGCGCCGGCTTCGACACTCGGCATCGTCATGCCCGGTCTTGAGCCGGGCATCCAGGGCAACAGTCTCCGAGCGAGCGGCCCTGGATTGCCGGGTCAGCCCGGCAATGACGTGTCTATTCGTTCACTCCCGCTCGACGCACATGGCGATGCCCATGCCACCGCCGATGCAGAGCGTGGCGAGGCCCTTCTTGGCGTCGCGCTTCTGCATCTCGTGCAGCAGGGTGGTGAGAACGCGGGCGCCTGAGGCGCCGATCGGGTGACCGATGGCGATCGCGCCGCCGTTGACGTTCACCTTGCTCGTGTCCCAGCCCATGTCCTTGTTCACGGCAATGGCCTGAGCCGCGAAGGCCTCGTTGGCCTCGATCAGATCGAGATCCTTGGGCGTCCAGCCGGCCTTTTCGAGCGCTTTGCGTGAGGCGGGAATGGGACCGGAGCCCATGACTTTGGGATCGACGCCTGCCGTCGCCCAGGAGGCGATGCGGGCAAGAGGTTTGAGCTTCCGCTTCTTTGCTTCCTTGGCGGACATCAGCACGAGCGCTGCGGCGCCGTCATTGATGCCAGAGGCGTTGGCCGCAGTGACCGTGCCTTCCTTGTCGAAGGCAGGCTTGAGCTTCGCCGCGTCCTCAACCTTGGCGCCCTCACGGATATATTCGTCATCGGCAACGACGGTCTCGCCTTTGCGGGTCTTCACCGTAACCGGGGCGATCTCGTCCTTGAACCTGCCGGCCTTCCTGGCGGCCTCGGCCTTGTTCTGCGAGGCAGTGGCGAACTTGTCTTGCTCCTCGCGGGTGATCTGCCACTTGCGGGCGACGTTCTCCGCCGTGTTGCCCATGTGATAGCCGTTGAAGGCATCCCACAGGCCGTCCTTGATCATCGAATCGATGAGCTCCATTGCGCCCATCTTCTGGCCATTGCGCAGATGCGCGCAGTGGGGCGAAAGGCTCATGCTCTCCTGGCCGCCAGCGACGATGATATCGGCATCGCCAGTGGCGATTTGCTGCGCGCCGAGTGCCACGGCACGGAGGCCCGAGCCGCACACCTGATTCACGCCGAACGCTGTCGCATCGATAGGCACGCCAGCAGCGACTGCCGCCTGACGCGCCGGGTTCTGGCCTTGGACCGCAGTCAGCACCTGGCCCATGATCACTTCATCGACATCGGCGGGGGCCACGCCCGCCCGATCGAGCGCCGCATTGATGGCAACCTGGCCAAGCGTATGCGCCGGCAGCGTAGACAACGCGCCGTTGAACGAGCCAACCGGCGTACGCGCCGCGCTGACGATGACAATATCCTCGTCTTTCATACCCATCTCCAACACCGCAAGGGAGGGAAGGTCATAACGTAGTGATTCCCTCTAGGGAAGCCTAGGTTTGGACCCCGTTAAGGGTGGCGGCAAACCTCTGGTGCTGCGCACAAAGAACGTGCTACTGATCTCGCAGGTGCGGCATGAAGTAATCTTGGGTCGGGGCCCCAAGGCGTAGGAGCGCAAGACACGTGGCAAGGGACGCGGAGCAGGAGAGCCGGCCGGTCATTATCAAGAAATACGCGAACCGCAGACTCTACAATACCGACACGAGCACCTATGTGACGCTCGAGGACCTCGCGGAAATGGTGCGAGGCGAACGAGACTTTGTCGTCTACGACGCCAAGACCGGCGAAGACCTCACTCATTCTGTCCTCACGCAGATCATCGTCGAGCAGGAAAGCCGTGGCACCAACCTGCTTCCCATCGGCTTCCTGCGCCAGCTGATCCGCTTCTACGGCGACTCGATGCAGAAACTCGTGCCGAGCTATCTCGAGTTCAGCCTCGATTCACTGACCCGCCAGCAGGAGCAATATCGCAGGCGATTCGCGCACGCGTTCGGCACCGCTGCCTTCGAGGCGATGCAGGAGCAGGTGCGCAAGAATTT
>JBLMXO010000075.1:0-5635 GCA_050257815.1 Actinomycetota bacterium | reverse complement strand
GACGAAGACATCGAGGGTCTCGATCTCAGCTCGCTTAGGATGCTGATGAACGGAGCAGAGCCGGTTAGTCCCGCCACTATCGCCCGCTTCACCGCTCGCTTTGCCAAGTTCGGATTTCCGCCCAAAGCCATGGCTCCTGTCTATGGAATGGCCGAGAACTCCGTTGGCCTTACCTGCCCTCCCATTGGGCGGGGACCGGTTGTCGACCGGGTGCAGCGTACAGCGCTCTCCCATGATGGGAAGGCGACGCCGGCGCGGCCCAACGATGCGACGGCTCTCGAGTTTGTGGCCTGCGGCCGCCCGATCCCGGGGCATGAGGTTCGCATTGTCGATGCGGCCGGCGTCGAGGTCCCCGAACGAACCGAGGGCCGCCTCCAGTTCAAGGGGCCATCCGCGACCCAGGGTTACTTTCGAAATGAGGAGAAGACTAAGGCTCTGTTTGACGGCGAGTGGCTAGAGAGTGGTGACCGCGCCTACATCGCAAGCGGCGATGTGTTCATCACCGGTCGCATCAAGGACATGATCATCAAGGCGGGGCGCAACATCTACCCGCAAGAGCTGGAGGAGCTCGTCGGGGGAGTGGAAGGTGTGCGCAAGGGATGCGTTGCCGCGTTCCCCAGCGCATTGGGAGCCGCAGGCACCGAGCGGCTCGTGCTGCTTGTCGAAACGCGTCTCACCGCGCCGAGCGACCTCGAAGCCCTGAGGAACAAGATCATCGAGGCGGCGAAGACCGAACTCGATATGGCGCCCGACGAGGTCGTGCTGGTGCCCCCAAACACCGTACCGAAGACCTCCAGCGGCAAACTGCGGCGCTCTGCGGCGCGCTCGCTATACGAGAGCGGATCGCTCTCCAAAAAGGGTTATGCCCTGTGGTGGCAACTAATGAGACTGTCGCTCTCGGGTCTTGGCCATCGCACCCGCCTGCTAAAGGGCAGGATTTTCGACCTTCTCTATGCCGGCTATTGGTGGGCACTGTTGGTCGCAGGCGCCAGCACCACTTGGTGTGCCGTTCTTCTTCTGCCGAGCCGGAATCAGCGCCACTGGGTTATCCACCGCATGGCGCGCAGCTTCTTGTGGTTGACGGGGCTCTCGCCCGAGATCGAGGTCGAAGAGCCGATCCCTACGCGGGGCGTGCTGCTTGCCGTCAACCATGCCAGCTATTTGGATCCTCTGGTCCTTTCCGCGGTGGTTGCGGGTCCGCTCTCCTTTGTCGCCAAAGAGGAGCTGGCGGGTCAGCGGGTCGCAGGTCCCTTGCTGCGCCGCATCGGCACTCTTTTCGTGCGCAGAACCGACATCGAAGGCGGTGTTGAAGATGCGCGCAAGGTGCTCGCAGCATCACGGTCCGGAGAGCGAATCGTGTCGTTTCCGGAAGGTACGTTGACCAGGATGCCTGGCCTCCTTGGATTTCGTGTCGGGTCGTTCTTGGTTGCCGCCGAGGGCGGCATCCCGGTGGTGCCCATCGTGATCAGTGGCACGCGATCGGCCTTGCGCGGCGGGCAGTGGTTTCCCCGGCCAGCCAAAATAGGTGTGCATATCGGGACGGCAATACGGGCCGAGGGAAGCGACTTCAGTGCGGCCGTCCGGTTGCGCGATGGGGTTCGGGAGAGAATGCTTGCGCTTTGCGGCGAGCCCGATCTTGCTCTGGAGAAGGCGTTGCCATGACGCTTCGCTAGCGAGTTGTCGCGGCCTTGAAACGGGGGGTCGGCTAACCATATTACGGAGCAAGTCACCGTTCCATCTGCCACCCTGCACTGATGGAACGATAGTCCGTCCCCCTAAAGACGGATGTAATCGGCGGCGGATTCTCCTTTTCTGCCGCCGATTTTTTTGGCTCTCGAAGGCTTGGCTATTTCAGATTGGCGAGTGCGTCGCCAAAGCCTTGTAAGCTGACAGGAATGCCGATTCCCGCCTCTGGCGTATCGAAGATGATGAACATGGCGGTGCCGCCTGCCTTCATCTTGTTGATCACCTCGTCTTGCAACACGACCTCGGCGACGCAGCCGTGCTTGCCGCATTTCAAGAAGGGCGCGTTGCCAACATCCTGACCGTCGATTTTGAGCCCGAGCCCCGTGGGAAGAAGGACGCCGAGCGGGACCACCACGCGAAGCAACTTCTTGTCCTCGCCGATTGCCTTGTAGAAGACAACGGTAAGCCCAACGTTCGGGCGGTCTTCTGCCGTGACGCTCTGGACCAGAGCGCATTTCTCCTCTTTGGCCCCGGGCGGCGTGCGGCAGCTCACCTGCCATGCGCCATGCGTCTCGCGCACAACGCTTCCAGGTCCGGTGGCCACCGGCGAGGCATCGGGAGCGGCCCCTTGTGCCTCGACATGGCTTGCAAAGCTGATGACGAGCGCAAGAGCCGCCGACAGCTTGGCGAGGGTAAATCTCCTTGGCGGTCGGCGCGGTAAGTCGGGCATGTGAGACATGTTAGCCAAAGTGTTGGCAGTTACGCGCATTCGGGCGCAAACAAGGTTTAGGCAGATATGCGAACAAGATGAAGAGGGTTGCGACGGGATCGCGCGACATGGAAAACGGCCATCGCCGAGTATTGGGGCCAAATTTCGGCGCATCCCTTTGCAGGAACTTCGCCATCTGCCGTAAGGCCAGTATGCAAGCGTGCATATGCCGCAGCAGCCTCCGGAATCACATGAATCATGAGTGTTGCCAATTTATGGCCTTTATGATTTGAACATCCGAAAAGAGCCTCCAGCCCCGCTCGCGCGCGGGAGCCTGGCAGCAAGAATTTGGTGGGGGCGACGCCTGATATCGCGACCAAATCTCCGCGCCGCCCGTGCCCTTCGGCCATGCGGCGTGGGCGACGCTGGTCTCGCCCATGTCCACAGGATTTCATCTGTCTCTTCGGTGAGGCGGTGGACTAAAGGGGAGCAGGCTTTAGGAGTGCAGGAATGGCGATTCTCAAGCGAATTCTGATCGTTGCGTTTGGCCTCGCTTTCGCGGGCCCGGCTTTTGCGGAGACCGGTGATGGTCAGCCCGCTCCCTGGCAAATAGGCTTCCAGAGGGCCAACACGCCGATCATGGAACAGATCACCTCGTTCCATACCTACGTGACTATCATCATCACTCTGATCGCCCTCTTCGTTCTTCTTCTGATGGTCTACGTGATGGTCCGCTTCAACGAGAAGCGTAATCCCAATCCGACCCGTACCACGCATAACACTCCCCTTGAGATCCTATGGACCGTGGTGCCGATCCTGATCCTGGTCGCCATCGCCATTCCCTCGTTCCGACTTCTTTTCGCCCAGTACGATTTCCCCAAGGCCGATCTCACCATCACGGCAACCGGCAACCAGTGGTACTGGAGCTACGAATATCCCGACCAGGGCATCAAGTTCGATTCGATCATCGTACAGGATGCTGATCTAAAGCCTGGACAACCGCGCCTTCTCACCGTCGATCACGAGGTGGTGGTTCCCGTCGGCAAGAATGTCATCGTCGGACTCAAGTCGAACGACGTGATCCACGACTGGGCAGTGCCGTCCTTCGGCGTGAAGCTCGATGCCGTGCCCGGCCGCCTTCAGCAGACGTGGTTCAGGGCCGAGCGTGAAGGCATGTATTACGGCCAATGCTCGGAACTCTGCGGACGCAACCACGCTTTCATGCCGATCGCGGTACACGTCGTCTCGGAAGCTGCGTTCAACGACTGGGTTGCCAAGAACAAGGCGAGCGCGCAGCTCGACAGCAAGAACAAGGTGGCGGCGGCGAAGGACTAGCGATCAACGTCGCAGGCGAGTGATCAACATCAAGGGACAATAGGGAAGACAAGGAAGAACGCCATGGCCAAAGCCGCGCATGTAGAGGAAGCCCATCACGACCATCGTCCGCACGGAATTACGCGCTGGCTGTTCTCGACCAACCACAAGGACATCGGCACGATGTACCTTCTGCTCGCCATGTTCGGCGGCATTGTCGGCGGCGTGTTCTCCATCGCCATGCGTGCCGAGCTCATGGAGCCAGGCCTGCAGTTCTTCACCAATCCCGAAGTGTACAACGTCTTGGTCACCGGCCATGGACTGCTGATGGTGTTCTTCATGGTGATGCCGGCGACCATGGGCGGGTTTGGCAACTGGATGGTGCCGCTGATGATCGGCGCTCCGGACATGGCCTTCCCGCGCATGAACAATATCTCGTTTTGGCTCCTGTTCGCCTCGATCTCCCTGCTCGTCCTCTCCCTGTTCATGCCGGGTGCTCCCGGCTCTGACGGCGTCGGCGCCGGCTGGACGATTTATGCCCCGCTCAGCACCAAAGGCATTCCAGGCATCGCCATGGACTTTGCCATCCTGTCGCTGCACCTTGCCGGTGCGTCATCAATCCTTGGCGCCATCAACTTCATCACCACCATCTTCAATATGCGCGCGCCCGGCATGACGCTGCATAAGATGCCGCTTTTCGTGTGGTCCGTGCTGGTCACCGCCTTCCTGTTACTCCTGTCGCTGCCGGTTCTGGCGGGCGCCATCACCATGCTGCTCACCGACCGCAATTTCGGCACGGCCTTCTTCGACTCTGCCCACGGCGGTGATCCGCTGCTCTGGCAGCATCTCTTCTGGTTCTTCGGCCACCCCGAGGTGTACATCCTCATCATCCCCGGGTTTGGCATCGTCAGCCAGATCGTGTCGACCTTCTCGCGCAAGCCGATCTTCGGCTATCTCGGTATGGCCTATGCCATGGTCGCCATCGGCGTGATCGGCTTTGTCGTGTGGGCGCACCATATGTATGCGGCCGGCATCAGCGTGAACACGCAGGCCTATTTTGTGTTCGCCACCATGGTCATCGCCGTGCCGACGGGCATCAAGATCTTCTCATGGATTGCTACCATGTGGGGCGGCTCGCTCAGCTTCCGCGCGCCGATGCTGTGGGCGCTTGGGTTTATCTTCCTGTTCACCATCGGCGGGGTGACCGGCGTCGTCCTGTCCAATGCCGGTGTCGATCGCTCCTTCCACGACACCTATTACGTGGTGGCGCATTTCCACTACACCATGTCGCTCGGCGCGGTGTTCTCGATCTTCGCGGCTTGGTACTACTGGTCGCCGAAGATGACCGGCTACATGTATTCCGAAACGCTGGCCAAGCTGCATTTCTGGCTGATGTTCATCGGCGCCAACCTCATCTTCTTCCCGCAGCATTTCCTCGGCCTTGCCGGCATGCCGCGGCGCTATGCCGACTACCCGGATGCTTTCGCCGGCTGGAACATGGTGTCCTCGATCGGCTCCTACATTTCGTTTGCCGGAGTGATCGTGTTCTTCTTCGGGATTGCTTACAGCTTCGCACGCAAGGAGCGCGCCGCAGCCAATCCCTGGGGCGCCGGCGCGACGACGCTGGAATGGACGCTGCCGTCACCGCCGCCGTTCCATACCTATGAGACGCTGCCACGGATCCAATGAGGCAAGAACGGCAAGTGAATAGCGGCGCAAGGGGGTTCCTTGCGCCGCTATCGCGCGCCAGATCGCTCGCGGAACGTCGCGGGCCCTAAGTGAGTAAGCCATGGCCGAGATGACGGTCGAAGCAATCGCAACCGAGCTCGAGCCCGCCATAGGGGGGGACGTCGCCGACTATGTCGTGCTGATGAAGCCGCGCGTGATGTTCCTCGTGGTGTTCACCGCGGTGGTCGGACTGGTCGC
>JBLMXO010000074.1:0-4203 GCA_050257815.1 Actinomycetota bacterium | reverse complement strand
CGCCATGGCCGAGGTCGAGACCACCTCGCTCGGCATCTGGATCGGTGCCGGTAGCCGGAGCGAGACGCTCGGTGAGCACGGTGTCGCCCATTTCCTCGAGCATATGGCCTTCAAGGGCACGTCGCGGCGAAGCGCACGCGATATCGCCGAGGAGATCGAGGCGGTCGGCGGCGAGCTGAACGCAGCGACTGGTGTCGACTCGACCGCCTATTACGCGCGTGTGCTGCGCAAGGACGTAGCCCTTGCACTCGACATTTTGAGCGACATCATCCTTGCGCCACGCTTCGATCGCTCAGAGCTCTCGCGCGAGCGCGGCGTGATCCTTCAAGAGATCGCCGCGGCGATGGATTCGCCCGATGACATCGCGTTCGACCTGGTGCAGGAGGCGGCCTATCCTGACCAGCCGGTGGGGCGTCCGATCCTCGGCACGGCGAAGAGCGTTACCCGCTTCAAGCGCGCTCATCTCGGCGCTTACCTCTCGACGCACTATCACGGGCCGAACATGGTGCTCGCCGCCGCCGGCGCCGTCGATCATGCTGCGCTCGTCGCTGAGGCCGGGCGTCGGCTTGCCTCATTCGATGCCGGCACCTCGCCCACGCCCGAGCCTGCCGTCTATGGCGGTGGCATGAGACGCTCTGAGAAGCCCTTCGAGCAGACCCATCTCGTGCTCGCCTTCGAGGCGCCGGCCTATCGCCATCCCAATTATTTCACCGCTCAGATCTTGGCGGGCGCGCTCGGCGGCGGCATGTCCTCGCGCCTCTTCCAGGAGGTTCGCGAGCGGCGCGGGCTCTGTTACTCGATCTATGCCTTCGCCAGCGGTCTCGTCGACAGCGGCATGTTCGCGGTCCATGCCGCAGGAGGTCCCGACCGGGCGCACGAGCTGATCGCGGTGATCCGCGACGAGCTGATCAAGGCGGCTGAGAGCGGTTTTGGGGAGGACGAAATCGCCCGCGTCAAGGCTCAGCTCACGATGGGCCTCTTGGCCGGCCTGGAAAGCTCGAGCGCCCGTGCCGAACAGCTTGCCCGCCAGATTCTGATCCATGGGCGCCCGCTTACTACCGCTGAGCTGATCGAAAAAGTCGAGCAAGTCCAGGCATCTGACTTGCAAGCCATGGTTGCGGCGCTTCTCGCCTCCCCAGTTAGCCTTGCCACGGTTGGGCCCATTCTTCATGTTGCAAGATTCGATAGGGTGGCGGAAAAATTCGAAATTCCGTCGAGCCGGGCGGCTTGAAGGGGGTCTTCGAACCATGGCTTTGCTGCGAGCAGCGTCTGCAGGCGACCTCGGACCGGTGCTTGAGGCCGACCGCGTCGTATTGCGCACGCCGCAGATGTCGGACTACCCGGCCTGGGCCGAGCTTAGGGCCGCAAGCCGCGAGTTTCTAACCCCCTGGGAACCGCTGTGGTCCAATGACGAGCTCTCTCGCGCCTCCTTCCGCCGCCGCGTCCGCCACTATCTCCGCGATCTCCGCGAAGATGTGGGCTACGCGCTGTTCATCTTCTCAGCGACGAGCG
Organism: Actinomycetota bacterium; assembly: GCA_050257815.1. Taxonomy (GTDB): domain Bacteria; phylum Pseudomonadota; class Alphaproteobacteria; order Rhizobiales; family Methyloligellaceae; genus Methyloceanibacter. The sequence goes on along the minus strand of JBLMXO010000074.1, from coordinate 2,691 downwards.
GGGCGCTCGTCGGCGGCCTCACGCTATGCAACGTGCGGCGCGGGGTGACCCAATCCTGCACGCTCGGCTATTGGGTCGGCGGCAAATATTCACGGCAGGGCTACATGACGGCGGCCGTCCGGGCCGTGGTTCCCTTCGTGTTCGATTCGCTTGAGTTGCACCGTCTCGAGGCGGCGTGCCTTCCCACCAATTCGGCCTCGATCAGGCTCTTGGAGAAGACGGGCTTTCATCGCGAAGGCCTGGCGCGCCGCTATCTCAGGATCAATGGCGTCTGGCAAGACCATCTGCTCTACGCGCTGCTCGACAGCGACATGCGCCGCTAGTGCCGTCAGGACGCGCAGAGCAAACGGGAGGGTTGTGAGTTGAGCGGCTTGAGGCGAGGGCAAGCAGCCGCCTGGCTTTGCCGCCGGGGCGGGTGGCTTGGTGCGCTCATGCGCGCCGGCCTCGTCGGGCTCCTATTCTTGTTGCCGAGCCTCGCTCATGCCATCGAGGCGATCCCCGTCACCGCCGACCAAGATAAGATCGACATTACCACCAAAGCGGAGCTTTATGAGGGTCGGGGTGACAAGCTCCAGCTCGAGACGGCGCCAGGACCTGACGGCTATGTCGGCCGTATGGCGGTTCAGGCGGTTACGCCCGGCACCAATCCGGGCTGGCTCGTCTTCGCGCTGTCCAATCCGACTTCCGAGCCAATCGTGCGCTGGCTCGTGGCGCCGCGCTACACGCTTGCCAATTCGCGGGTGTTCTGGCCCGAGCTCGACGCGCCCCGCATTGCCGCAGTGACGCCTTCGCTCGGCTTCCGTCCCGAGCCGCTCAAAAGCGACCGCGCCGACATGTTCCGCGTCAGCTTGGAGCCAGGGCAGACCGTGACCTTCGCCGCCGAGCTGAGCTCCTCTCGCGTCCCGCGACTCAATCTGTGGGAGCCTAACGCTTATCAGGCGAAGCAGCAGGACCGCATGTTGTTCAACGGTGTGCTGCTCGGCATCACTGGCCTGCTTGCCGTCTTTCTGACCGCGATCTTCGCCGCTAATCACCGTGCGATCTTCCCTGCAGCAGCGCTCATCGCCTGGGCGGCACTGGTCTATTTCTGCGTCGATTTCGGCTTTTGGAACAAGCTCTTCCCCGTGGGGCCGGACCGTACTGCGCTCTATCGCGGGGCGGCTGAGGCGGGGCTTGTGGCAAGCCTTGTTCTCTTTCTCTACACCTTTCTGCGCATCGGCCTCTGGCACGGCTGGATCAAGACGCTGTTCTGGTGCTGGATCGCCGCCCAGTTCTGCCTGATCGCGGTCGCCATCGTCGACCCGCGCTTTGCCTCCGGCCTAGCTCGTGCTTCGACCGTCGTGATCGCCGGCGTCGGCACCGGCCTCATTGCCTACCTTGCCTTGCGCGGACAGGACCGCGCGCTGTCGCTCGTCCCGAGTTGGCTCTTGCTGATCGTCTGGCTGTTCGGCGCCGCCATGATCGTGCTCGGCAAGCTCTCTGGCGAGATCGTGATATCGGGGCTAGTCGCCGGCCTCGTGCTCATCCTTGTCCTGCTTGGCTTCACCGTGACGCAATTCGCCTTCCGCTCGACCGGAGGGGCGGTCCAACTCGGGCCTCTTAGCGTCGTGCAGATGAAGTCGCTCGCCGTCGACGGCTCCGGCGCCCACTTCTTCCAGTGGACCGCGGGCAAGGACCAGATCATGGTCGCCGAGGAGGTGGAGAAGGAGCTTGGTCTCGACCCGGGTGCGCTCAACGTCTCGGTCGAGGAGTTCCTCAAGCATATGCACGCGTCGGACCGCGAGCGCTTCCGCCTGATGCTGTGGTCGCTACAGGAGAAGCAGAGCAGTGACCTTGTGCTCGACTTCCGCCTCAAGCGTCACGACGGCACCTATCTTTGGTACGATCTCCGCGCGCAAGCGGCGCCGAGCGAGAACACGCGGCTGCTTCGCTGTGTCGGGCTGATGCGTGACGTGACCAGCCTCAAGCGCTCACATGAGCGGCTGATGCACGACGCCGTGCATGACAGCCTGACCGGGCTCCCCAATCGTGAGCTGTTCATGGATCGCGTTAGTGGCGCGATCACCCGTGCGCGCGAGGGGCAGGGTGGCCGCCCGACGGTGCTCTTCATCGACATCGACCGCTTCAAGAATGTCAATAAGAGCTTCGGTCTCGTCATCGGCGATTCGATGCTGCTCACGTTGAGTCGCAGGCTCGCGCGGCATCTCAATCCACAAGATACTCTGGCAAGATTGGGCGGCGACCAGTTCGCCATCCTCCTCATCTCCGGCAGCGATCCGCACCAAGTCGCGACGCTCGCCGAGCGCGTGCGGCGAGCGCTCAGAACGCCGATGAAGATCAGCAACAAGGAGATCATCCTCACCGCCTCGATCGGCATCGTTGTCCACGACGGGACGCAAGCGACGGCGCAGGACTTGGTGCGCGAAGGCGAGATCGCCATGCTGCGCGCCAAGCGCTCAGGTGCCGACCGCATCGAGATCTTCAATCCCTCGATGCGCGGCGAGGACGAGAGCAAGCTCCCGCTCGAAAGCGATCTCAGAAAGGCGCTCGAGCGCCAGCAGATCTCGGTGCTCTATCAGCCTATCACCCGACTTGCCTCGAACCAGCTTGCCGGGTTCGAGGCTCTGCTTCGCTGGGATCACCCGACGCGCGGGCGGCTTGGCGCCGAGGACTTCATCCCACTCGCCGAGG
>JBLMXO010000073.1:0-14690 GCA_050257815.1 Actinomycetota bacterium | reverse complement strand
CGCCCCACGGCCCGAACGCCGTCCGGGCGAAGGAATAGGCGCCGCCGGTGTGTGGCAGAGCCGGGCTCATCTCGGCAATCGAGTAGGTGAGGCCGAGATACATGATGGCGATGATGACGGTGCCGACGAACATGCCGCCCCACCCTCCGACGGCGAAGCCGAGGTTCCACCCCGAGAAGTCGCCCGATATGACCGCCCCGACGCCCAGCGCCCACAGCGCAAAGACTCCGGCGTGACGCCTAAGCTCGCGCTTATCGAAATAGTCTTTCTCGGGGACGTGATAGGAGACCCCGCCTTCGTGTTTTTTCTCAGCCATTGTCCAAACCCCCGTTTGTCGCCAGGCAAGCTTGCTGCCAAGGCAGTATAACACAGCATTGCGTCGAATTAGCAGAATCCTCTCACGGGACACGCGGAATCGGAGTTGATCAGTCTACGGATAAAATGGCGGCGACAGACAAAAAAAGGCGCCTCGACGGGCGCCCTTTGAGGTGGGAAGTGTTCTTTGGGGAAGTTATGAAGCTCTAGAAGGTCGCCTTGATAGTGGCCACGGCGGTCGCATCGCAATTGTCCCGCGCGCCGCTGTTGATGGCGCAATCCGTCTTGCTGTAGTCCGTATCCCAGTAGCGAACGTCGACCGACCAGTGATCCATAAAGCCAAGGGTCACGCCGGCGTTCCAATACAGGTAGCTCGGCACGATGTTTTCCTTCTGATACATCTGCGCACCGATCGCACCACTGATGCTGGGTGTGAAGAAGTTCCAGATCTTGCCGCTGAAGGTGTAGCCCACATCGCCCTCAAGCGCGTCGGACTGGGTGTCCAAGGCGAAGTTGTTCGGCGACCAGTAGTTGTTCAGGCTGATGGCCCATGGCCCTTTGCCGTAGGCAACGGCCGTCTTCAATTCGAAATAGTCGGTCTCACTGTCTTTACCTGGATAGGTGTACTCCAGGCCGCCGATGGTGAAGGTGAAGTCCCCCCACTTGGGCGAGATGCCGCCGCCGTAGTCGATCTCGATGTTATCGCCGAACGCAGTGTTTGATCCCCACATATAGGCCCAGAAGATGCCGTACCCCAGATCGATCTCAGGCTGCACGGCTGGGTCGTTGCTGCTGTTCGAAACGCCGCGAAACTCATAATTCGTCGTGAACGACGCGGAACCCGAAAGCGTCAGCTTGTTGTCGGCGTAAGCTGCTGTGGTCAGCCCTGCGGCGAGAACCGCTCCGAGTACACATGCCTTGATGATCCCCACTTCCCTGTCGCGCCGAGTCATTTTTCAGTCTCCTGATTTTATCGCTTCCCTGCGATCGAATATCTTGATCAGGATGCCGCCCCCGCGTCCCCTTGCGGTGCAACGTCCCCCTGTCGTCCATCACAGAATAGGATGCCTGACTCCCGAAGCAATGAAAAATCCCTGAATTCCAAAAACAACTGGGCGAGTGTGACTATTCTGCAATGGTGCAAGGGCTTTGATGCCACATTGGGCTCCTGACCCAGGTCACGCACCAGAAATACTCAAGTTGAGTTGCTCAGCCTGCGAGCAAGTGCCTAAATTGGAGGCGAATCTTCAATCGACTCAACAATTCAGAGGGTTTAGCCTAGGGTGCTACGGCTGCGTGTGCAGGGACCCTGAACTTGTTCCTACACCGTGGCTCTCTTACAGTGGCCCTCGGACAGACCGTAAGTCACCGGCCGATTCGCCCGGCGAAAGCTCCACCCCCAAAGATCACATGGTTCAGGATCAGAGACCCGCGACCGCTCTCGTGACCGGTGGAGGCCGCCGTCTCGGCCGCGCCATCGCGCTCGATCTCGCGGAACGGGGTTGGAGCGTTGGTGTTCATTACCACGCCTCCGCGGCGGACGCTTTGGCCGTGGTCGCCGAAATTGAAAGGAAGGGGGGACGCGCTGCTGCCTTTGCCGCGGACCTCGCGAGGGTCGAGGCGCCCGAGCCCTTGATCGAGAGCTGCGCCGCTAGACTCGGACCCATCACCTGCCTCGTCAACAGCGCCGCCTGTTTCGAACGGGACGACATCCATACGCTCGACCGGGAGAGCTGGCAGGCTCATCTCGACGTCAATCTGCGCGCGCCCATCTTCCTTGCCCAAGCCATGGCAAGAAGGCTGCCGGACGGTGCAAAGGGCAATATTATCAACGTGATCGACCAAAAGGTCCTCCGGCCCGATCCCGAATTCTTTTCCTACACCATCGCCAAATCGGCGCTGTGGACGGCGACGCAGGTTCTCGCTCAAGCGCTCGCGCCCGAGGTTAGGGTCAATGCGATCGCGCCTGGCCCGGTTCTGCCGAGCCAAAATCAGAGCGAACACGAGTTTGCGCGCGAATGCCGCTCAACTCTCCTCCAGCACGGCGTAGTCCTCGACGAGGTCGCCGCCGCCGTCCGCTTCCTGCTCGAGACCCCGTCGATCACGGGGCAAATGATCGCCCTCGATTCGGGTCAGCACTTGGCTTGGCGGAAGAAGACCGAGGCGTAACGCCAAAAGCCTGGCCTTGAAGGCGGTCCCGGTTAGACCTTACCTTGGCAGTTGAGACGCATGCTTCCGAGCATGCCGAAAGCTTCATGATCCCATGCCGTTAGAGAATCCAGATAGCGCCAGGGCTTCACTTGCCGCGCGCGTGAAAGACGCCATTCTCGGCCGCGAAAGCGGTGCGCCCGTGATCGCTCGCTATGCGAAGACGGCGCCAGCCGGGCCCGGCGTCTACCGCATGATCGATGCGGCGGGCGAAGTCCTCTATGTCGGCAAGGCGCGGCACCTCAAGAAGCGGGTGCAGAGCTATGCGCGTGGCCAAGCCCACAACAATCGCATCGCCCGCATGATCGCCGACACCGCGAGCATGGAGTTCGTCACCACCTCGACCGAGATCGAGGCGCTGCTGCTCGAAGCGAATCTGATCAAGCGGCTCAAGCCTCGCTTCAACGTTGTCTTGCGCGACGATAAATCGTTCCCGTTCATCCTCATTGCCCGCGACCATCCCGTGCCGCAGATCTTGAAGCACCGCGGCGCGCGAAGCCGCAAAGGCGACTATTTCGGTCCCTTCGCGTCGGCTGGCGCCGTGGGCCGCACCATCAACACGCTGCAGCGCGCGTTTCTGCTGAGATCTTGCTCGGATTCCTATTACGAGACGCGCGTGAGGCCTTGTCTCCTGTTCCAGATCAAGCGCTGCTCGGCACCTTGCACCGGCGAGATCTCGGTCGAGGATTACGGCCATCTCGTCGACGAGGCGCTCGGTTTCCTGCGCGGCGAGAGCGACGAGGTGAAGCGCAGGCTGCACGGACTCATGGACGAGGCGAGCCTGAAACAGGACTACGAGCGGGCAGCGTCTTTCCGCGACCGGCTCACCGCCCTCTCGCATATCCAGTCGCGCCAGGGCATCAACCCGCACACGCTGAAGGAGGCCGACGTCTTCGCTGCGCACCAGGAAGCAGGCCAGACCTGCATCCAGGTATTCTTCTTCAGGAGCGGCAACAATTGGGGCAACCGCGCCTACTTCCCCCGCGCCGACAAGAGTCTGGCGGTAGAGGAGGTGCTTGAGTCGTTCGTTGCCCAGTTCTACGACGACAAGACCCCGCCGAAGCTCATCCTGCTCTCGCACGACATCGCCGGCCACCGCCTTCTCGCCGACGCGCTGTCGCTTCGCGCCGGGCGCAAGATCGAGGTTGGCAAACCTGCGCGGGGCGAGCGGCGCGATCTCGTCGAGCATGCTTTGATCAACGCGCGCGAGGCGCTAGCCCGCAGGCTTGCCGATTCCTCGTCGCAAGCCGCGATCTTCGGCCGTCTTGCCGAGCTCGTCGACCTCGATGAGACGCCAGAGCGGGTCGAGGTTTACGATAACAGCCATATCTCGGGGACGAACCCGGTGGGCGCCATGATCGTTGCGGGCCCTGAAGGCTTCATCAAAAGCCAATACCGCAAGTTCAACATGAAGAGCGAAGACCTTGCTCCAGGCGACGACTACGCCATGATGCGAGAGATGTTGACGAGGCGCTTCAGCAAGCTCGCCAAAAGCAAAGGAGAGGTGGAAGGATGGACCGCGCCCGATCTCGTCGTGATCGACGGCGGTCCGGGCCAGCTTGCCGCAGCGCACGCCGTGCTTGATGAGCTCGGCCTCGACGAGATCAAGGTCGCGGCCGTCGCCAAAGGACCCGATCGTAACGCGGGCCGCGAACGCATTCATATCAAAGGCAAAGACACGATCCTGCTCGAGCCGCGCGACCCCGTTCTCTATTGCATCCAGAGGCTCAGGGACGAGGCGCATCGCTTTGCCATCGGCGCCCATCGCGCCAAGCGCAAGAAGGCGATTACCGCCTCCCCGCTCGACGAGGTACCCGGCATCGGGCCATCGCGGAAGCGCGCGTTGCTCAAGCATTTCGGCTCTGCCAAGGCAGTCAGCCGCGCCGGCGTCGCCGACCTCGAAAGCGTCGCCGGTATCAGCGCACAAATGGCCAAGACCATCTATGATCATTTCCATGAGCGTGGATAGCGAACGTGAGCGGACAGTCTGACACGGCGGGGCATGGGATGGCGTCATCGAGAGGCGCACCACGCCGCGAGCGCCGCGGCCGCATGGTGAGCCTGCCCAACCTGCTCACCTATTTCCGCATCATCGCCATCCCGCTGCTCGTTGCCTGCTTCTTCGTTCACGGCGATTGGAGCCGGTGGACAGCGATGTGGATTTTCATCGCCGCCGGCGTCAGCGATTTCCTCGACGGCTATCTGGCGCGCGCGTGGGAGCAGCAAAGCGCGATCGGCCGCATGCTCGATCCGATCGCCGACAAGCTAATCGTCGCCGCCGCGCTTCTGATGCTCGCCGCCGACGGCACCATCGCCGGCTGGTCGCTATGGGCGGGCGTCATCATCCTCTGCCGCGAGATTTTGGTCTCAGGCCTGCGCGAGTTCTTGAGCACGCTCTCCGTTCCTGTTCCGGTCACCGCTCTCGCCAAATGGAAGACGGTGATCCAGATGGTGGCCATCGGCTTTTTGCTTGCGGGCAGCGCGGGCGACAAGATCTGGCCCTATACGACTCTGTTCGGGCTGATGCTGCTGTGGATCGCCGCGGTGTTCACGCTCTATACCGGCTACGACTATCTCCGCGCCGCGCTGGGCCACGTCATGACCGACGAGGAGTAGAGGATCATCCGGAAAAGTGGGAACCGGTTTTCCGATAAGATGATGCTCAAACAAGGGACGACGATGCGGCTGCTTTATTTCGCTTGGGTGAAGGAGAAGGTCGGCAAGAGCGCAGAGGATATCGCGCTTCCCGCCGACATCGCGACCGTCGGCGAGCTGATCGCCTGGCTCAAGACGCGCGGGCCGGAATTCGCCAACGCGTTCGCGCGCGAGGAGGTGATCCGCGCCGCCATCGACCACGCCCATGTGCGCCACGACGCGAGGATCGCGAATGCGCGCGAGATCGCCTTCTTCCCGCCGGTGACCGGAGGCTGATGTGATCCGCGTGCAGGAGCAGGACTTCGACATCGGCGCCGAGATCGCGCGCGTCAAGGCGGGCCGCACTGATATCGGCGCCATCGTGAGCTTCACCGGCACCGTGCGCGACCAGATGGGCGCGGTCGAGGAGATGACGCTCGAGCACTATCCCGGCATGACCGAGACCGAGCTTGAGAAGATCGAGCAAGAGGCGAATGCACGCTGGCCGCTCCAGGCCTCGCTGATCGTGCATCGCTACGGATCACTCAAGCCCGGCGACAATATCGTGCTCGTGATCACCGCGTCGGAGCATCGCGATGCAGCCTTCGATGCAGCGCGCTTTCTCATGGACTACCTCAAGACGCGCGCCCCGTTGTGGAAGCGGGAGCAGGGCAAAGGCGGAAGCCGCTGGGTCGAGGCTTCGGCCGGCGACGATGCAGCGACCTCGCGCTGGAACAAGCCCAAGCACGCCGCCGAGTAATTCGCCGCAACGATTTCTTTTTCGGTCTCCGCTACTATCCACCGACCCCACGTCTCTAAGGGAGCCAGCGCATGTCCGCCAATCAGCTCGAAACGATGATCCGCGCCTATCTCGACGAGGTGTTCAACCGGCACGACCTCTCGCATCTCGACCGCTACATGAGCGCCGATCTCGTCTCCACCTGGCTCGGCGACCGCACGCTGCGCGGCCTCCCCGCCTGGAGAGACGCCATGGCCGGCTTCTTCGCCGCCTTCCCCGACGCCGCCTTCACCTTGGACGACATCTTCTTCGCCGGCGACAAGGGCGCATGGCGCGGCACCTGGCGCGCGACCCAACGCGGTGAATGGGAAGGCATCGCTCCCACCGGCCGCAAGGCAACCTGGACCGTCGTCATCATCGGCCGCTTCGCCGGCGGCAAAATGATCGAAGACTGGGTCGAGTATGACCGCTACAAGATGCTGAGCCAGCTCGGCGCCATCCACAAATAGCCATGGCCGCGAGAGTTCCGGCTGCGAATATCAAGCTGAAGCGGGCTTATGACCCGCCCTCTCCAGAAGACGGCAGACGCATCCTCGTCGATAGGCTGTGGCCGCGCGGGATCTCGAAAGAGAAAGCCGCGCTCGATCGATGGATGAAGGACATCGCGCCATCGACCGAGCTCCGCGTGCGGTTCGGTCACGACGCGAAGCACTGGGAAGAATTTCGCCACCACTACGTCGAGGAGCTGCGCCAGCATCAGGACCTCGTCGCCGAGCTGCGTTCGCTCGCCCGCGAGGGCACGGTCACGCTTGTCTATGCCACTCGCGGCGAGACGCACAACAACGCCATCGTCTTGCGCGACGTGCTTCTCGGCCGCTAGCTCCGACGCGAGAGGAGACAACCCATGACGAACGACCCGGTCACCGAGCTCCTCAACGATCCGCGCTTCAAGGGCTCGCCCATCACCTGGGAGATCACGCCCGACGGCTACGACATGATCAGGCGCGCCTGGCTCACCCACGTGCAAGCCGAGGAAGTGCTGTTCAAGCCGTTCACCGAAGAGGTGTTCCGCGCACAGATGAAGATCATGCTCGGCGTCTTCGCCGAGGAGTGCGTGATGGAGCTGGCGCAGACGGGACAACGCTGGCAAGGCTACGAGCAGGTTGCTGCCTTCTATCGCGTGTTCCTGAGCTCGATCCTCGATATGGAGTGGGTGCCGCAAGCTCTGGTGATCGGCCCGCAAGGCGTGCTCGACGTGGTGAACATGACGGGCACTCTCGCCAAGCCCTTCGCGGGTCTCACCGGGATCGGCAAGCAAGTGCATCTGCAATGGGTGATCTACTTCCCGTGGCTGCCGCAAGAGGGCAAGTTCAAGGGTGAGATCATCTACTCGATCAGGCCTCTCTAGCCGCTACTGCACGGTGATGATGCGGGCGCCGCGCGGCAGATATTTCAGCGCCGGGCTCCACACGCAGACATCGCCCCATTGGCAGAGCCTGCGGATGCATTGCTGCTGATAGGAGCAGGAGCGGCATTTGTAGACAGGTCGGCAGCCGGGACACTGCGCGATCTCCTGGCAGTCCTTCCAGATGAGCGCGCTCGCGTCGCCCGCGCTGAGCGCCACGAGGCCGAGCGCGACAAGGCCGGTCAAGCCGAGCAGGCAGAAGATCTTGCGCATGGCGCGCCCCCTTAAGGCGAAGCGCTGATTGCCCCAAAGCTCTCGCCTAGACCCCAAGAGTGCCGCTTGATGGCCCAAGGATCAAGCACTCGAATTGAAGCAGATCAGCGGTAAAGCACCGCGCCTTCTGGCGGGTGGCGGTGCTCCCAGCCTTCGCGCTCGAGCGCAGGCGTGTCGTCTGCGGCGAGCGGATAACCGATGCAGAGATGGCCGATGAAGGTCCAGCTCTCGGGCACGTCGAGGATCGCGGCGACTCGGGCGGGATCGAGGATCGACACCCAGCCCATGCCGATCCCTTCCGCGCGCGCGGCGAGCCACAGCGTGTGGATGGCATTGACCACGGAGTAGTCGAGCGTCTCGGGCATGGTGAGGGCGCCGAGCCCCTTCCCTTGTGCAGTCCCATGATCTGAGAACACGGCGATCTGGCACGGCGCATCGTCGAGACCGGCGAGCTTGAGCCGCGCATAGAGCGCAGCGCGGTCTGGCGTCTGCATCGCGAGCGCATCGGCGTTGCACGCCTCGAAGCATTGGCGGATGGCGGTGCGGCGCGCTTGATCCTCGACGATGACGAAGCGCCAAGGCTCTGAGAGTCCGACTGATGGCGAGAGGCAGGCGATCGCCAGCAAACGCTCGATGGCGCCATCGGGAAGCGGCGTCTTCTGGAAGCGGCGCACGTCGCGGCGCCACCTGAGCAGATCGAGCAACTTGTGCCTGAACGCGGCATCGAACTCCGGCGCATCTCCCCTGCCCCGCTCCGCGACCGACACCTCACCCACGCGCGTCATGCCGCGGAGGTTAGCACGAAGGCGCCGCACTTATCCCCGGCCGTTCTAATGTGAATAAAATCCCAATTATATGGTTGACAAAGCAGGCGCGAGTCTCCATATTGTCAAGCGGGGAGTTCGCCCAATGCCTGACCCAATCACGAGCGGCACGTTTTCAATCGTCACGAGCTTAATGCGCTTCATGATCGAGGAAGGCGTCTGGACGAAAGAACAGGCTTTGCGTTTCATGGACGGCTTGATTCGCGCGACCAAAGATCAGCCCAACGCCGACCAGCACGTTTTGCCAATGTACGAATTTGTCCGAGACAAGCTGAAAGACGCGAAAGAACCGACAAAGAACTAGAGCGGACCAAGAAGCATCCGCCGACAAAATCAATTTGGGGCACTGACATGAACCTCACCGATCCTCGTTTCCTAGATGCTGAGAAAGCCCGCGAATGGCTCGAGCAACAGCGCTGGCCCCAAGGCGCGCATTGCTCGCATTGCGGCTCGTTTTTGGTAACTGGCTTGAGCGGAAAGGCGCACCGTCCCGGCGTCTATCAATGCAACGATTGTCGCCAGCAGTTCACTGTGACGACTGGTTCGGTGATGGAGCGCTCTAAAATCCCGCTCAATAAGTGGTTGCTCGCGATGCATCTCATGGCATCGAGCAAGAAGGGCTATTCAGCGCACCAGCTGCATCGCACGCTTGGCATCACTTATCAGAGCGCTTGGTTTCTCGCCCATCGCATCCGTGAAGCGATGGCCAACGATGCTGATGCTGGCCCTCTAGGTGGCGAGGGCAAGACCGTCGAGGTTGACGAAACCTATTTCGGCGAGCGCGATACACCCATCGTGTCCCAGCAACGCCGTGGCCGTCCTTACAAATACAAGCGCAAAGGCCCGCGCAATAAGCGTGCGGTCGTGTCCTTGGTCGAGCGTGGCGGCAAATCCCGCACGTTCCACGTTGACCATGCGACCGCTGAGAACGTCCGCGAGGTCATCGTTCGCAACGTGTCTCGCAAGAGCACGCTTCATACCGACGAAAGTGGCCTCTATCGCGAAGTGGGATCAGAGTTTGCCAAGCATGAGAGTGTGAAGCACTCAGCCAAAGAGTACGTTCGCGGCGACGTGCATACCAACACGGTCGAGGGCTTTTTCTCGATCTTCAAACGCGGCATGAAGGGCGTTTATCAGCACTGCGGCGAAGCGCACCTGCATCGCTATATCGCCGAGTTTGATTTTCGCTACAACAATCGTTCGGCTCTAGGCGTCGAGGACACGGAGCGCGCCGCCAAGGTCATCTTTCAGACAAGCGGCAAGCGCCTGACCTATCGGCGGACTGGTGAAGCCAAAGACCTTTAAGCATAAGGCAAGGCGCTTTCTTTTGTGGCGCCAAAAACGCACTTAAAGTAACCTGAGAAAATGGCGGGGCAACCAGATCAAACCGAGCGCGTCATCAAAGTAAAGCGTGTCGCAAGAAAGACAGCGGCAGCCAAGAAGTCATCAGCAAAAAAGGGGGCGGCTAAAGCGACTCGCACCGCCAAAAAGAAGGCTATAGCTGCTAGAAAAATCGCTAAACGGAAGCCCGTAAAGCGCTAGTCAGCGCCCCCAGGGTCATAAGTCCCCAAACCAACGCGCCGACGAATGGCGCTATGATTCCAAGCCAAGCGCCAACTCTAAACCAAATCGCGTTTTTGCCGATAACGCGCTTGTTAAACTCGATCCGGTCCTGCAAGTGGTCGGCCTGCACTCCGAGACACTCGACTAACGGTCGTCCTTGAGCGCAATCCGTTGTCCAATCATGGGGCTTATTCCCAGGCAAATAGAACTCTGCTGGCATTGTAGCCCTTACACAACAAGCCGCCCCCGCCAAGAACAGAATACCCGCCAAAGCACCGCCGATAATCACGGGAATGGCAAAGTTCCCAGTGGAGATTGTGATAGTTCCCGCCACCAAGGCAGCGCCAGCAGCTGCAAAAACGCTGGCCATGACGGCCGCGCGCTGGTCGGCAGATGTTGCAATCGACACTTGGCCAGCGAGATAGTCCTCTGCCGACTTGATAATCGCAAGTGCCATCTCCTTGTCGATTTTGGAGAAGTCCATCTATTCAGCTCCAACCCGCAGCTTAGGCCTGCTCTTTGTTTTCCGTCGATCCCCTTTGGCGTCTTTCTTTTTTCCTACCTTCGATTCCTCGCGCGGCTTATGGGGCATGGACAAGAGCTTCTTGGCCAGCTTCTCTAGGTCTTTCTCGTCTTGATCCTTGCGGGGCTTAGCCATGCCTCAACCACTTTCAAAATTTCCGAAAGTTCATTCCATCGGTTTTGACACAAATGCGTTGGCCAACAAACCGGACATGGCTGTTCTCGTAGCAAACATTTTTGCTGCATCGGCGCAAATTGATCATGAGTTGAGCCTGATTTTGGTCCGTTTGCTAGGTGCCGATGAAACTCCCGCCCTCGCTATGTTCGGCATCCTTGAATCCCAGAGCCTTCAAAGAAAGGCATTGATCGCGGCAGCACAAGCTCACTTCGAAGATGAGCCTGCCGAGTTCGAAACTTTTAGTGCCATCATCAGTGCGGTTGAATGTGCACAAGCAGATAGGCACCGCATTGCTCATGGCGTTTGGGCAAAGTCAGATCAATTGCCCGATGCGCTTCTCGTGGCAGATACAAAGGTACTCAAGGAGAGCACCATTGCTCTTTCGCAGTTGAAAACTGCGAGGGGACCGAAGGCCGAAGAGGCTGTCAAAAAATTCGCCTCTCTCTTCCAAGGCGTCTACGTTTACAAAAAGGCCGACCTAGAACGCGTCCGCCGCGACCTCGCCGAAGCCGAAGGTATAATGTCCCAATACCAAATTTATCTTGAACCTATGTTTACAGAGGAACACGCCGCAAAGTTCGCTATTCCAGTGGGAACACGCGCTCAAGCACTCCAGAAATTATCCACCTCACGGCTATTTCGTCAGGCGCTAATCCGCGTGCGGGATAAAGCGGCGAAAAATAAGCCTCAATCTCAGTGCGAATAGCCTGAGCTAGCTCACTCTTAGTCACAAACTTTCCATCGGGCGCGCCAACCCCATCAAGGGGCTGCTCTGATTCGCGCTTCTCTCCTGCTTTGTCAACCATATAATTGGGAATAAAATCCTAGCTCATTCGGGACACAGCGATTCACGGGTGGCCCCGGGATGCAGACGACTTGTTCGAGACTTTAGCCGCAGAATCCTGGAGCGAGACTATCCTGAATAAGGACATTCCGGCCTAGCCTGTCGTAGCGTGGGACCGTTCTGCGCCAGTCTTAAGGAATTCATCGAGAAAGACCTGCCGGCCGGCACTTTCCCCGATCCCGCATCGCCGCACCTCGAGGCGCAAAAATGAAGAAGCCCCGCACGGGGGGGAGCGGGGCATTCTTCGGTTCCTGGGGGGGAACATTTGATGGGGAGGGAAGACCCATCAAGACCAACTAGATGGGCAGCCCTTAACCGTTTATCAAGCCCCCCGATCCAACAGAAATTATCTAGCGTTGTCAGATGGTTATGATTTTACGGCCGTTAATGCGCCTCGACGCGCCGCGAGACTGACACGTCCGCCATGTCCATGTCGGGATGGGCGCGCTTGAACCGGCTGTCGGCCTCCGTCTCTGCGGCGAGCTGGGTGAGCGCGGTGATGGTGTAGCGCTGCACCTCCCGGCCGCTCTTCTCATAGCTGACGGTGAAAGCCTGTTTCAGGGGTGGTCGTCCCATGGCATGCGTCCTTTCTCGTGTTCGGCGATGACGACGCGTGGGCGCGATGGGGGCCGGCGCGTTCGAGGTCTCGGCGCGAGACCCCTACCCTGCTGCGGCGACGGCCTTGGCCGGGTGCACCAGCGCCGTGTAGTCGTCCATCAACTGCCTGGCGATATCGCCGACCTTGAACTTGTAAGGCCCGATCTCGCCGACGGGCGTCACCTCTGCCGCCGTGCCGGTGACGAAGCACTCGGAGAACTGAGACAGCTCCTCCGGCATGATGGCGCGCTCGATCACTTTCAGCCCGCGCTGCTTGGCAAGGCCGATGACGGTGCGGCGCGTGATGCCGTCGAGGAAGCAATCGGGAAGCGGCGTGTGCAGCACGCCGTTTTGCACGAAGAAGATATTGGCGCCGGTCGCTTCAGCGATCTGTCCGCGCCAGTCGAGCATGAGCGCGTCGTTGTAGCCTTCGCGCTCGGCTTTGTGCTTCTCGATGGTGCAGATCATGTAGAGCCCGGTCGCCTTGCTCTTGGTCGGAGCGGTGCGCGGGTCCGGGCGGCGGAAGTCGCCGAATCTCAGCCTCAGTCCCCTCTCGCGCGCGGCAGGATCGAAATACGAGCCCCAGTCCCACGCCGCGATGGCGACATTGGTCTTGGTCTGTTGCGCGGCCACGCCCATCTGCTCGCTGCCGCGCCAAGCGATGGGGCGCACATAGGCGTTGGTGAGCTTGTTCGCGCGCAATACCTCGCGCTCAGCCTTGTCCAGCTCGGCGACGGAATAGGGAATTTCGAAGTCGAGGATCTTGGCGGATTCGTGCAGGCGCTGATTGTGCTCAGTCGGCTTGAAGATCTGGCCGTCATAGGCGCGCATGCCCTCGAACACGGCGCTCGCATAATGCAGCCCATGCGTCAGCACATGCACGCGCGCATCGCCCCACGGCACGAGCTGGCCGTTCAGCCAGATATATCCTTCGCGCTGATCATAAGGGACGATAGCCATGTCTTTCCTCCGTAGGCGGGACCGGCCTTCTTGTGCGGGCCGGAAGGCCGGGAACGCCTCTCTTAGCACCTCGAACGGCAATTGCGCGAGCAGGCGGCGAGGCGTAATTAAGTCAATAAGGCTGACATAACGGACCGCGGAAAATAAGTCAACATGACTGACCTAAATGAACCGTTGATCGGCGGCGTCAAGACCGAAGCCAAGCGGCGCGGGAACGGCGGTGCCGCGCGCAAAGCCCCCTCGCCTTCGGAGGCGAAGCTGCTCGAATTCGCCGAGCTTCTGTTCTTCGCCTATCGCGATTTCACCCGCGATCCCGACGCGATTCTTGCCGATTTCGATTTCGGCCGCGCCCATCACCGCGTGCTGCATTTCGTCAATTGCCATTCCGGCTTGCGCGTCGCCGACCTGCTCGACGTGCTCAACATCACCAAGCAGAGCCTCTCCCGCGTACTCAAGCAACTGATCGACAAGGGCTATGTGGTGCAGCGCGCCGGCAGCTCCGACCGCCGCGAGCGGCTGCTCTATCCCACGGCGGCCGGCCGCGCGCTCGCCGAGCGGCTTGCAGCGCCTCAGCTCGTCCGCCTCTCCGCCGCGCTGAAATCCGCTGGTCCCGGTGCCGAGGGGGCAGTCCGCCGCTTCCTCGAAGCCATAATCAATGCCGAAGAACGGCCCAAAGTCTCCTCCATCATGTCCTCCTCTCCAGTCCCGCTCAAGGAGGGCGGCAAAGGAGGAGGGGGATGAATTTGCCAACGCCGATCAAGGCTCAGCGCAAGACGGCGCCCGACGACAACGCGCCGCATATCCTCGTGGTCGACGACGACAGCCGCATCCGCGACCTTCTCGCCCGCTACCTCCAGGATAACGGCTTCCGCGTGACCACGGCGGACGATGCCGCGTGCGCGCGCGCCTGCATGCGCAGCCTCTCCTTCGATCTCATCATCCTCGACGTGATGATGCCGCAGGAGTCGGGCCTCGATTTCGCCCGCTCGCTCAGGTCCTCGTCGCAAGTCCCGATCCTGATGCTGACCGCGCGCGCCGAGCCCGAGCAGCGCATCGAGGGACTGGAGACGGGCGTCGATGACTATCTCGCCAAGCCGTTCGACCCGCGCGAGCTTCTGCTGCGCGTGGGCAACGTGCTCCGACGCGGCGCCGCCGCTCACTCATCGGGCGAGGTGCGCATGGGCGAGTTCGTCTTTCATATCTCGCGCGGCGAGCTGAAGCGCGACGGCGAAACTGTGAGGTTGACCGAGCGCGAGCGCGACCTGTTGCGTTATTTCGCCCAGCGCCCCGGCATGCCCGTCTCCCGCCAGGAGCTCGCCAAGGATGCCGATTCCGGAGGCGAGCGCGCCGTCGACGTGCAAATCAATCGGCTGAGACGCAAGATTGAGCACGACCCTGCCAACCCGGTCTATCTCCAGACGGTGCGCGGCAAGGGCTACATTCTCTATCCCGAGTGATGGACGCGATCTCCCCCGCCCCGCCCCTGGTACCCGAGCGCCGCTCACTTTACCGGCGCATCACCGGCGCGATCGGCAATCAGATGCCGAAGGGCCTCTATGCCCGCGCGCTGATCATCATCATCGCGCCGATGGTGCTGCTCCAGTCGGTGCTGACCTTCGTCTTTCTCG
>JBLMXO010000072.1:0-3634 GCA_050257815.1 Actinomycetota bacterium | reverse complement strand
GTGCCCTTGATGATGGTCTGGCCGAGGGTCACTTGGCCGTCACCGGCGATCACCACCTTACCGCCCTTGCGCACGGTCAGGATCGTCGTGCCGTGCCAAGTGTCAGGGGAAGAAGACGGATTACTCATGCTGCAATGCGATATCGGGGCGGAGCGCGGCTTAGTCAAGCACTTGCAGGAATCGCCGGCGCCGCGGGGAGAGAAGCTTAACGTCTGCTAAGAAGCTTGCGCCCTTCAACAGCGCAACCGGGAAAGGGGTGATAGAGTTTATGCTCCGTATCCGGTCCATCAACAGAGGGGGTTGCATCATGTGGAAATTGATCGCGCTTGTGATCTGCTCTCTTGCTTTCGCCGTCGTGCCTGCCGAAGCCAAGAAGAACCAGGGTCCCCTTCCTTGCGGCGATTACGACGGCGCACCGTCGCATAATGACTGCGCGCCGGTCAGCGCGGAGCTGCAGACGAAGTGCCAAAAATGGATCGACAAGGGCAACGCCACTGACGATCAGCACAAGAAAGATTTCTTCAAGCACAAATACTTCAAGTGCGTGGGCTACCTCTAGGCCGGCGCGCGCCTGGACACTTTACTGCGAGGCGGGGGGCGGCGGCGTTTCCGGAGTGGGAGTGCGCGGCGCGGAGCTTTTCAACCAAGTGGATACGGGCGGGAGCTTGATCGCCACCACGCGCCAGCGAAAGCCGGTCAGGCGCATCAATGCCGTGATGGCCGGTGAATCGGCGTCCTTGGGATCTTTCAGCTCGACGCGGAACTCGGTCGGCGAAGTGAAGAAAGCGTAAGTTACGAAGTCGGCGAAGGATTTCTGCTCCTGCTGGTGTTTGACCACCACCTCGCTGTTCAGCACCTTTTCCGGAGTTACCCACTCCTCTACGGCACTGTCGACCAGGGTGGGGACGAGGAGGGCGGTCAGCGCCGCGCCGAATACGCCGGCGAAGCCATCCTTGCCTACCTGGTTCTGGGCCGCCTCGATGAGGGCGAGCTTGACGTCGGCCTTAAGCCCCTGCCGCACCGAAGGCCAGTCGACCAGGCTCTCGAGAGCGCGCTTGTCGTCGGCGAGCAGCGCGTGGTCGATCCAATAAAGGGTGAGGTAGGGGTAGCCGATATAGGCGGCCGCTACCAGGATCGCGCCGATCAGCCATTTGCGCATGGGAATCCCTCCGTCCCGGGTGGGAATAGCACTCTTTGACGACGGAGCGTATAAGGTCGGCGCGAAAGCCAAAGAAGCGAATTGCTAAGGCCCTTGAGCTAGATTGCCCTGATGCAGAAGCGGAGCAAAGAGACCCTGACGCGGGAAGCGACCGTCGAGCGCCGGACCAAGGAGACGGCGATCACGGCCTCCGTCGATCTCGACGGGACCGGCGCCTATGACGTCAAGACTGGGGTGGGCTTCCTCGACCATATGATCGAGCAGCTCGCCCGGCACTCCTTGATCGACATCACCCTCAAGGCCAAGGGCGATCTCCATATCGACCAGCACCACACAACTGAGGATGCGGGCATCGTGCTCGGCCAAGCGGTGGCACGCGCGCTCGGGGACAAGAAAGGCATCGCCCGCTACGGCTCTGCCTATCTCCCCATGGACGAGACGCTGACCCGCGTCGCGCTCGACGTCTCGGGCAGGCCTTATCTCGTATGGAAGGTGGATTTCACGCGCTCGAAGATCGGCGAGATGGATACCGAGCTGTTCCGCGAGTGGTTCCAGGCCTTCGCCCAGCACGCCGGGATCACCCTCCATGTCGAGACGCTCTACGGCGAGAATAGCCACCATATCGCCGAGACCTGCTATAAGGCTCTCGCCCGTGCGCTTAAGGAGGCGATCGCGATCGACGACCGCCAGAGCGGGCGGGTTCCCTCGACCAAGGGCCAGCTTTAGAACTTGCCCGATTTGTATTGGCTTCAGGGCAGCATGAGGTGCCGTGACTATCTTTTCCGTCTATGAGCCGAGCGAGTCTCAGCCCGATGTCGAGGCGCGGGCGGACAGTCTTGCCTTCGTGAAAGAGGGCTTCTCCTGGCCCGCGTTCCTTGTGCCGGCGCTGTGGCTGATCTATTGCCGCATGTGGATCGAATTCATCGTATTCATCGCCATCCTCGCGCTCGTGCAGTTGATCTCGGGTGGAGGGCAGGAGGCCGGCGCGCAGCTTGCCGGCTGGGTGACGATCGCAATGTCAGTGATCTTGGGCTTCGAAGGCAATGATCTCCGCGCCGCCGCGCTCGAGCGGCGCGGCTACCGGCTGATCGGCATCGCCGAGGGCCGCGGACGCACCGATGCGGAGCTTTCCTTTTTCAAGACGTGGCTGCCGGTGCAGAGGAAGCAACCGCGACCTGAGCGGGGGCCCGAGCGGCCGGTTGAGCATCAGCGCGACAGCGAGGCGAAGCGGCCAACCACGCTCGGAGAGGGCGAAGGGGTCATCGGGCTCTTCCCGCAAGCGTAAGCATGACGCACGTCGCCATCATCGATTACGGCTCGGGCAATCTCCACTCGGCCGCCAAGGCGTTCGAGCGCGCGGCGCGCGAGAGCGGGTCTCCGCTTGCCGTCAAGGTGACGGCGGAGCCCGAGATGGTGCTCTCGGCCGAGCGCGTGGTGCTGCCGGGCGTCGGCGCTTTCGCCGATTGCAAGGCGGGGCTCGCGCGGATTTCCGGCATGATCGAGGCGCTGGAAGAATCGGTAAAGAGGAAGGGCAAGCCCTTTCTCGGCATCTGTGTCGGGCTCCAGCTCATGGCGACTCGCGGGCTGGAGCATGGGGTGACTCCGGGGCTCGGCTGGGTCGAGGGTGAGGTCGCTGCCATCAACCCATTGGATCCCGCGCTCAAGATCCCGCATATGGGCTGGAACACGCTCAAGCTTCGGGAGAAGCACGCTTTGTTCGACGACATCGCGACCGGCGAGGGCGGGCTCAACGCCTATTTCGTGCACTCCTATCACCTGGTGCCCGTCGACCGTAACGTGCTCGTCGCGACCACTGACTATGGTGGTGAGGTCACCGCCTTCGTCGCCAAGGACAACATGGCCGGCAGCCAATTTCACCCGGAGAAGAGCCAGAAGCTCGGGCTCGCGCTCATCGCCAATTTCTTGAGATGGAGACCGTGATCCTGTTTCCGGCCATCGACCTCAAGGATGGGCAATGCGTGCGGCTCCGCCAGGGCGAGATGGCGGACGCGACGGTGTTCAACACCGATCCCGCGGGCCAGGCACGTGCGTTCGAAGAGGCGGGATTCGACTGGCTGCATGTCGTCGATCTCAACGGCGCCTTCGCGGGGAAGCCGGTTAACGCGACAGCGGTGGAGGCAATCCTCGCTGCGGTCCACATTCCAGTACAGCTTGGCGGCGGCATCCGCGATCTCGACACGGTGGTCGCCTGGCTCGACAAGGGCATCGACCGCGTGATTCTCGGCACCGCTGCGGTGCGCGATCCGAAGCTCGTGAAGGAGGCCGCGCGAGATTTCCCCGGCTGCATCGCCGTCGGCATAGACGCGCGCGACGGCATAGTTGCGATCGAAGGTTGGGCCGAGACGAGCGAGATGACGGCGTTCGATCTCGCGCGGCGCTTCGAGGACGTTGGCGTTGCCGCCATCATCCATACCGACATCGCCCGCGACGGGGTGCTCGAAGGACTCAATCTCG
>JBLMXO010000071.1:0-4802 GCA_050257815.1 Actinomycetota bacterium | reverse complement strand
GCCATTCTCGGCATGGACGAGCTGTCGGAAGAAGACAAGGTGACGGTCGCGCGCGCACGCAAGATCGAGCGCTTCCTCTCCCAGCCCTTCCACGTGGCCGAGGTGTTCACCGGCTCGCCGGGCGTATTCGTCGAGCTCGCCGACACCATCAAGGGCTTCAAGGGCCTGTGCGACGGCGAGTATGACCATCTGCCTGAGGCCGCCTTCTATATGGTCGGCACCATCGAGGAGGCCGTGGCCAAGGCCGAGAAGCTCGCCGCAGAGGCCGCCTAATGCCGGACGCCTTCAAGTTCGAGCTCGTGTCACCCGAGCGGCTGCTGGTCTCGGGCGAGGTCGAGCAGGTGGTCGTGCCGGGCTCCGAGGGCGAGATGACTGTGCTCGCCCATCACGCGCCGGTGCTTACGACGCTTCGGCCGGGGCTGCTCGATATCGGCTTCCCCGGCGGGGGAGAGCATCAGCGCTACTTCGTGCGCGGCGGCTTCGCCGAAATCTCGCCTGCTGGTTTGACCGTGCTCGCCGAGACGGCGATCGACTTGGTCGAGCTCGATGCCGCTCAGCTTGCGCAAGCCGTGAAGGACGCTGAGGAGGACGTGGCCGACGCGACCGACAATGCCGTGCGCGACCGTGCCCAGACCAAGCTCGATCATCTCCGCCAAGTCCAGGCTGCCCTCAACCTCTAGCTCGCCGGATATTAGGATTTGACGAGTGGCGCGAACTCCGCGACCACGGCCTCGTAGACCGTGCGCTTGAACGGCACGATGAGAGATGGCAGCTCCTCCACTCTCACCCATTGCCACGCGTCGAACTCGGGTTCATGGCCTTCGCGCGGCGTGAGGTTGATCTCGCTCTCCTCGCCCTCGAAGCGCGCCGCGAACCAGATTTGCTTCTGGCCGCGAAAGCGCCCCTCCCAGGCCACGCCGATCAGCTCTTCCGGCAAATCATAGAGAAACCAGTTTTTGGTGCGGGCGATGATGCTGATGCTGCGCACGCCGGTCTCCTCGTACAGCTCGCGGCGCGCGCCAGCCTCCGGCTCTTCGCCTTCGTCTATCCCCCCTTGCGGCATCTGCCACCATTGGCCCTCACCCTCTGGCGCGTTGGCGCCCTCGGAGCGCCGTCCCACGAAGGCACGGCCCTCGGGATTGAGCAGCATGATCCCGACGCAAGGCCGGTAGGGCAGCGCTTCTTTGTCTGTCACAGGAAAATCAGCTTTGACTTTGCGAGCGCACCGCCGCGCTGACGGGCACGAGCACGATGCCCTTGCCCTGAAGTTTGCCGGCCCATTCGGCAACCTGCTTGACGGTCGAGGGCTTGGCCTTGACCACGCCGATCGCGGCACCCCGCTCCTTGGCCGTCGCCTCGAGTTTCGCCAGTTGCTTGGCGATGTCGGCGGGCGAGGCATTAGCATCGATCTGGACGCTGGCAACCGAGTAATCGAGACCGATCGTGCCGGCGATCTGGCCTGCGGTAGAACCCTGCACGCTTCCGTCGTCGACATAAAGCAGGCCGCGGGCCTTCACCTCTTCGAGCACCGGTGTGAGCGCATCCTGGGCCGTCTCGAACTTCGAGCCCATGTGATTGGTGATGCCGACATAGCCGGTATAGCGGGACATCAGCCACTCCAGCCGCTTCATGTTCTCCTCGGCGGGGAGCGTGGTGAGGAGGGTATGCGGGCCGGGGTCGACCTTGGGATAGTCGTTGGGCTCCAGCGGAATCTCGAGCAGCACCTCGTGCCCGTCGGCGCGCGCCTTGGTCACCCAATCCTGCAACGAGCGGCCATAGGCGCCGTAAGCCACGCTGACTGAGGGCGGCAGCCCCTTCAGCACATCGCCTGTCGGGCTGTCGGGAAGGCCAAGCCCGTTGATAAGAATGGCGACCCGCGCCGGGTCGCCTGCGTTCTTGGCGGCGTAGCGCGATGGCCGCGCGTAGACGTCGATCGGGCGCCTCCCGTCGGAAGCAATCTTCGGTAACGGCCCATATTGCGAGTCCTCCACGAGTTCCGCCACAGGAACCGGCGGAAGCGGGCCTGGGCCAGGCTCGGTTGCGGGGACCTCGAGTGCCGGAGGCGGCGGAGGCGCAACAGCGGCAACTTCCTGATTTCCGGTCGCTTGCGGAGCCGCGTCTTGGCCTGAAGCATCGGTTGATGCGGTCTCCTCGCTGCGTTCTGCGGCGCCTTGCGGACCGGGGGGCGCCGGCAACATCTGACCCGGGCCGGGCGGCTGGACTATCGGTGCCTGCGGCGCGACTCCTGGTGCAACCCCAAATCCGGGTGGCATATCCATATTGCCACCGGAAGCAGCCGGCGCTTCTGCGGGCGCGGCGGCTGCCGGCTCTTCACTCGGCATGTCGGCCGTGCCCTGGTCTTGGTCTGGCGCCTCGGATGAGTCTTCGGCCGCACCCCCGCCTTGGTCGGGTCCCGGCTCGATTTGCAGGATAGCGACCGGCTCGCCGCTATCGCCGCCGCCCGGAAAGAAGGCGAGCCACGCGATGCCGAGCACCAGCGTCCAAAAGACGATTCCCGCAGCGACGACGAGCGCTTTCATCTCGACTTCACCTCCCCGCACGCCGACCCTCTTATGGGGGCTTAGCCTCCTCCGTCGTCATCCCCGCAAGCGGTCACCAGAAGCGCCTCCCGCCTAATTGGCCTCGGCCTTCTTCTTGGTTTCGGTATCGACCGACTTGATGCCGCGCATGAGATCGAGCGCGTAGTTCAACTGCGTGTACTTGTCCTTGTCTGGAGCGACGTAGGAAGAGCTACCTGATTCCTCCTCCGAGGCTTCTTCCGAGGCATCCACGCCCTCGATCTTGAGGTGGCCACGCAAATTGGCTTCACCGCGCGTGCTCAGCTCATCCGCCTTCTTCTTCAGATCATCGGGCAACTCTTCCTCGACCACGACCTCGGGCTCGATGCCCTTGGCCTGGATCGAACGCCCTGACGGCGTGTAGTAGCGCGCCGTGGTCAGACGAAGCGCACCGTTTGAGCCGAGCGGAATGATGGTCTGCACCGAGCCCTTGCCGAAGGACCGCGTGCCGAGAATGGTCGCCCGGTGATGATCCTGAAGTGCGCCGGCGACGATTTCCGATGCCGACGCCGAGCCGCCGTTAATCAGCACGATGAGCTGCTTGCCGTCGGTCAGATCGCCGGGACGGGCGTTCGAGCGCTGCGTCTCCTCGAGATTGCGGCCGCGCGTCAGCACGATCGCGCCTTGATCGAGGAAGTCATCAGACACGGAGATCGCCTGATCGAGCAGGCCGCCCGGGTTGTTGCGGAGATCGATGATGTAGCCCTTGAGCTTGGGACCGAGCTGCTTCTTCAGATCGTCGATCGCCTTCTGCAGATTGGCGGTGGTCTGCTCGTTGAAGGTGGTGATGCGGATATAGCCGACATCGTCACCCTCGGCGTCGTACTTGACCGGGTTGATGTGGATCACGTCACGCGTGACCTTCACGTCGAACGGATCGTCGACGCCCTTGCGCACGATGGTGAGCGTGATCGGCGAGTTGACCGGCCCGCGCATCTTCTCGACGGCTTCCTGCAGCGTCAAACCCTGGATCTGCTCCTTGTCGAGCGCGGTGATCAAATCGCCGCTCATGATCCCGGCTTTGGCAGCGGGCGTGTCCTCGATCGGGGAGACGACCTTGACCACGCCATTCTCCATGGTGACCTCGATGCCGAGGCCGCCGAACTCACCGCGCGTCTGCACCTGCATGTCGCGGAAGTGTTTCGGGTTGAGATAGGCCGAATGCGGGTCGAGCGCGGTCAACATGCCGTTGATCGCTGCCTCAATCAGTTTGGAGTCGTCAGGCTTCTCAACATAGTCGGAGCGAACGCGCTCAAGCACCTCGCCGAACAGATCGAGCTGACGGTAGATTTCGGAATTCGAGGCGGATGCGGACTGGCTGCGCGCGAGGCTCACCATCGTCGATCCGGCAGCGAGCACCGCCAACACCAGAAGCGCCCACAGCGCGTATTCGGATTTCCGCATCATCCTTGCACCTTTTCGGAAGCCTCGGCCCACCATGGGTCAGGGTCTATTGGCCTGCCGTCCTTTCTAAATTCGACATAGAGGACGGGGCGTGAACTGTCATCGCCGCTTTGGCTCGGAGCCCCCGAATTTCCCATCACTGCGATGGGTTCGCCGGCTAGGACAAACTGCCCGAGGCTTACGTCTATGCGGCTCATCCCCGCAAGCAGAACATGATATCCTCCGCCCGCGTTGATGATCAAGAGTTGCCCGTAGGAGCGGAACTCGCCGGCGTAAACCACCCACCCGTCGGAAGGCGCGGTTATCCGTGCTTCAGCGCGGGTTTGCAGGGAAATACCGCGGGCCGTGCCGCCGGCGCTTTCGGGGTCGCCGAAGTGCTTGATCCGCCGCCCGGCGGCAGGTAGCCGCAGGGTGCCTTTGGCCGCCTCGAAGGGCGTGGCGGGCTTCATCCGGTCGGGGCTTGCGAAGGCGACCTTGGTCGGGTCGGGCTTGATCTCGACCACGCTCTCGTTGGCCGGCGTGGCGAGCGCCTGGTTCTGCTCGCGCTCGCGAAGCGCCCGCTCTGCCGCGACCTCGGCGTCGTACTGGGCGACCTCGACCTTGGCGATCTGCGCGTCGAGCCGGTCGATCAGCTCGTTCAAATCGGTGACGGTCTGAGCCTGCTCCGCGGCGGACTGCTTGACTTGGTCGAGCTCGACCTCGCCTTGCGCGAGCTTCGCCTTCTTCTCTCCGAGCAACCCGTCGAGCCGCTGGCGCTCCGAGGCGAGCCGGTCGCGCTCATCCTTCTCGGCATCGCGCTGCTCGCGAATGGTGTTCTCG